>NZ_JACD01000006.1:0-110790 GCF_000517825.1 Prevotella sp. ICM33 | reverse complement strand
GGCACCTATTGCAAGTCAATTAGGCGTCTTTTAGAAGCCAAAAGAGCATATATTGATTTCGAATTGCATGAAAATAGCTTACAAATATCTATCGATATAAGAACAACTTGTTTATAAAAGATGGATAGACATGATAATTGGTAGATATTTAACCCAAGTCGGTCATTAGAGCCTAAAAGGTTTTATATTATATAAAAAGGTGTATGCAACCTCTTTATATGATATTATAGAAGATAGAATGGCATCAAAACAACTCTAACAAACCGACTTATATATCAAAACTTGCACCTTCTTGTGTCAGGAAACTATTAGGAAATATTTCTTTAGCTTCATCTAATAGCTGCTGTTCATTACCATAACGGGCTGAGTAATGCCCTAAAAGAAGTTTCCCTGCAGCTGCATCCAGAGCCACCTGTGCTGCTTGCTGTGACGTACTATGCCAATAAAGACGAGCTCGATCAGCATCTTGCGCTGCGTATGTACTTTCATGATAGAGCGTACTTACCTCTTTTACAAGATTATGGAGTGTTTTAATGTATCGCGTGTCAGAGCAATAAGCATAGCTACGAGCAGGTGCAGCAGGGGTTGTTAGCTTATTATTAGGAATCACATCACCCTCTGGCGTTACCCAATCAGCCCCAGCCTTTATATTATTAATCTGACTGATAGGAATATGATAAAAGTCTATCATGTCACGACGAATATGTGGTAGTGTTGGTTTCTCACGGAACAGATAACCACAACAATCAATACGATGCTGCAAAGGGATTGTTTCAACCGTCAGACTCCTATCCTCGTAAACCACCTTATTCTGCTTTGTATCAACAGCATGAAACACTACTTCAAACTCTAAACCCTGACAAAAAAAGTTCAGTGTCTGGTCAAGAATAGGCTCAAACGCAGCGGGAGCGTAGATATGTAACGGAGCCGTACGCCCTGTCATACCAAAGGTTGAAATCATACCAGGCAAACCAAAACAATGGTCACCATGCAAGTGGCTAATAAAAACAGCTATAATCTTTGAGAAATGTATGCGCGACCGACGAAGTTGTATCTGTGTTCCCTCCCCACAATCAATCATAAAAAGCTTCTCCCTAAGCTCAACTACTTGGGAAGAAGCATTATGTTGCAAAGTTGGTAACGCACTACCGCAACCAAGAATATGTACTTTGAATGGTTCCATATAGACTACCTCATGTCTTCTCATTCCACCCTTTTAAGAGAGGAATGAAAAGATTAGTTTTCTAATAATAGTCGTCACATTCTCTTTAAAGAGAGTATAGCGAAGAACTTACTTACCCCTTGTAAAGACAAAAAGTCCCGATTTATTCTCTAATGACAATGTGTCCGCACCAAGGCTTTCTACGTCAAAGGTGTCTTTTGACAGAATCAGCTTACCATTCCATATTTTCCATGCTGTCCATGGATTCTTCTCAGACTGCAAGCTTGAAGTAACGCTTCCTCCTTCTTTTATCTCAAAGTTGCGATCAAGACTACTCCAGTTACCTAACAAAGAGGTAAGATTAATCGCTGAACGCATAAAATTATCACCATACTCTTTATAACCAATAATGGCAAATCGGTCACCATTAATCTTTCCACCTTTAACAACTTCAAATGTATCATTTGGGTTTACAAGATATTCAAGTGTATCACCATGATCGGTAAGCAGAACAATAGAGTTCATACCACCATCCACCATCGTACCATAGATAGTACTATCGTTTGTGGCAACAGAGTCTTCAGCCTCTTCAGTTTCAGACATCATAGACTTAGGTTTGCTATCCTTACAAGAGATTGCTACTGCAAGAATAAACAAAGACATGATAAAATAAAAGGTTCTTTTCATATTTACACTCCTCAATTTTTATCGTAATTTTAATTGTTAGCAGCCTTAGCTTGATTCCATAACTCATCCATTTCAGCAAGAGTTAAGTCTTTTATCGTAACACCCTTTGCCTTAGCAGCTTCCTCAATATAGTTAAATCGCTTGATAAACTTCTGATTCGTGTGCTCAAGAGCATTATCAGGATTCAAATGATAGAGGCGTGCTGCATTAATAAGAGAGAATAAAAAGTCGCCAAGTTCTTCTGTTGAACGTTGCTTATCCTCCTTCATCAGCTCGCTCTTCAGTTCTTCTAATTCTTCATATACCTTATCCCAGACCTGCTCTTTCTCTTCCCAATCAAAACCAACATTGCGTGCCTTGTCTTGGATGCGGTAAGCCTTAATAAGACTTGGCAGTGAATTGGGCACACCAGAGAGTACCGAAGTGTTTCCGTCACGTTCACGTTGCTTGCGCTGTTCCCATGTTGATTCTACCTGAGAAGCAGTATTAGGAGTTGTCGACTGTGCGTTCTTAGCAACCTGTTCTTCTTCATCTTTGTAAACTACTTGTCCTGCAGCATTAACTACCATATCAGAACGTGTCACACTCCAACCCGTCCAATCGATAAAATCATGTCGAAACATAAGTTTGTCGGATTGCGCATTGCAGACATCAGCAACATCAAACTCCCCCTTTTCTTCACCCAACATAGAATAGAAGATAACATGTTCCATGACGTCTCCAAGCTCTTTACAGATATTCTTTGAGTCATTTTTTAAGAGCGCATCAGCCAATTCAAAGGTCTCTTCAATCGTATTGGGACGGAGGCTTTCATTAGTCTGTTTACTATCCCATGGACACTCCTTTCGGAGTCGTTCTTGAATGTCTAAAAGTCGGGAAAAAGCTTTCAGTTTATCTTCTTTAGTATGCAAAGTCTTGATGTTTAAAGTTAAACATAAACGTTAAAGTACTCATCAGTGTACTATTATTGATGCAAAGATACGCTTTTTAGGCGGATTTTTTGTACTTTTGCATCGTAATTTTAAAGATAATAAAGAAATAATAATATACGAGACAATGGAATTAGCAAGCAAGTATGATCCACAAGTAGTGGAATCAAAATGGTACCAGTATTGGCTGGACAACAAGCTTTTCAGTTCTAAGCCTGATGGCCGCGAGCCTTACACTGTGGTTATTCCTCCACCAAACGTAACGGGTGTGCTTCACATGGGCCACATGTTGAACAACACGATACAGGACATCTTGGTAAGACGTGCCCGCATGGAAGGTAAGAATGCATGCTGGGTACCGGGCACTGACCACGCAAGTATTGCTACAGAAGCAAAGGTTGTGAACCGCCTCGCAGAGCAAGGTATAAAGAAGACTGACCTCACTCGTGAGCAGTTCCTTGAGCATGCATGGGATTGGACACACGAACATGGTGGCATTATCCTCAAGCAGTTGCGTCGACTTGGTTGCTCATGCGATTGGGATCGTACTGCTTTCACCATGGACGATACTCGTAGCAAGAGTGTTATCAAGGTATTCTGCGACCTCTATAAGAAGGGCTACATCTATCGTGGTGTACGCATGGTTAACTGGGATCCACAGGCTCAGACGGCTCTTTCTGACGAAGAAGTAATCTACAAAGATGAGCATTCTAAGCTTTATCACCTTAAATACTATGTTGCTGAAGAAGACCAAGCAAAGGTTGAACGCAAGGATGAAGGCAACGTAATGCATAAGGATGCGAAGGGTTACTATGCTGTTGTTGCGACCACTCGTCCAGAGACAATCATGGGTGACTCAGCTATGTGTATCAACCCAGAGGACGTTAAGAACACATGGTTGAAGGGTCTTCATGTTATCGTTCCATTGGTAAATCGTGTGATTCCAGTTATTGAAGACATCTATGTTGATATCCAGTTCGGTACTGGTTGCTTGAAGGTTACACCTGCTCACGACGTTAACGACCATGCACTTGGCTTGAAACACGGTTTGGAAACTATTGATATCTTCAACGATAATGGTACTATCTCTGAGGCTGCTGGCTTGTATGTTGGTCAGGACCGTATGGATGTACGTAAGCAGATATCAAAGGATTTGGAGGCTGCAGGCCTCATGGAGAAGGTTGAGGACTATGATAACAAGGTTGGTTACTCGGAGCGTACACACGTGCCTATTGAGCCAAAGCTGTCTACACAATGGTTCTTAAAGATGCAGCACTTTGCTGATATCGCCCTCGCTCCAGTCATGGACGACGATATAGAGTTCTATCCAAAGAAGTATAAGAACACATATCGCCACTGGTTAGAGAACATCAAGGACTGGTGTATCAGCCGTCAGTTGTGGTGGGGTCATCGTATTCCTGCTTACTACTTCAAAGATGCAGAAGGCAAGAATGCCACCGTTGTGGCAGAAACTACTGAAGAAGCATTGAAGTTGGCAGAGGAAATTAATCCTTCTGTAACAGCTGCCGACCTTGAACAAGAGAGCGATTGCATGGATACTTGGTTCTCAAGTTGGTTGTGGCCAATCTCTGTCTTCGATGGAATCAACAACCCTGACAACGAAGAAATCAACTACTACTACCCTACCAGCGACCTTGTTACAGGTCCAGATATTATCTTCTTCTGGGTAGCACGTATGATTATGGCAGGCTATGAGTATCGTGGTAAGTTCCCATTCAAGCATGTTTACTTCACAGGTATTGTACGTGATAAGCTCGGCCGCAAGATGAGTAAGAGTCTTGGTAACTCACCAGACCCAATCATGCTCATCGAGAAGTATGGTGCTGATGGTGTTCGTATGGGTATGATGCTCTCTGCACCTGCAGGCAACGACATCCTCTTCGACGAGACACTTTGCGAACAGGGACGTAACTTCAACAATAAGATTTGGAATGCCTTCCGCCTCGTTCAAGGTTGGGAGACAACTGATGCTGAGCAGCCATTGGCAAACAAGATTGCTGTTGAATGGTTCGAAGCGAAGTTGAAGGAAGTAAATGCTGAGATGAACGAGCAGTTCAAGAGCTATCGTATTTCAGAGGCTTTGATGACTGTTTACCGCCTTTTCTGGGACGAGTTCTCAAGTTGGTACTTGGAGATGATTAAGCCAGAATATGGCAAACCAATCGACAAGCTCACCTACGAAGCAACCCTTAAATTCTTCAATTCACTCTTGAAGATGTTGCATCCATTCATGCCTTTCATTACTGAGGAGTTGTGGCAACACATCTATGAGCGCAAGGATAACGAGAGCATCATGCGTGACGAACTCAAACTTGATGCACCAAGCAAGGAGGAATTAAAGCTCATCGAGGCTATTGAGCAGGTTAAGGCGATTGTCAGTGGTGTGAGAACCGTACGCAATCAGAAGAACATTGCTCCAAAGGTTGAGCTCGACTTGAACGTAATCGGTCAGAACAACTACGAGGCTTACAACAGTGTAATCATTAAGATGGCTAACTTGAAGGCTATTGAAGTGGTAACTGAGAAGAGTGGTGACGCATCAGGTTTCATGGTTGGTACCGATAGTTTCGCAGTTCCAGTGGGCGACTTGATTGACGTTGCAGCTGAGATTGAGAAGCAGGAGAAGGAGCTCAAGCATCTTGAAGGCTTCCTCACAGGTATCAAGAAGAAACTCTCAAACGAGAAGTTCGTAGCAAATGCACCTGAAGCTGTTATCGAACGTGAGCGCAAGAAGCAGAGTGACTCTGAAGAGAAGATTGCCGCTCTGAAGGCAAGTCTTGAAGAGTTGAGAAAGAAGTAATCTATTATCTCTTTGACTAATGGGTTCATTAGCCAAAGCGTTTTAGTACATATAAAAATAAAGAGGAATGCCTTTGCGTTCCTCTTTATTTGTTTCTACTCATAATCATCTACCACATTATTGATGAAGTCCATCATAGGCTTACCCGTCTTGCAGATATGTTCTAACTGTTCAACCCAGCCATCGCCCTCGAAGAAGTCATCAGGCACAGACACCCAACAGCAATAATCCTTCATTCGAAGATACTGAAGATGCTCATAATCCTTTGGAAATCCCTTTGGAACAGTCTTTAAAGCTGCAAGTCCAAAGCCTCTCTTACTTACTTTATCGTCGGTCCACTCGCCTTCATTAGGTCGTCCGAACAAATTAAGAAAGTCCTCATTCTCAACATCTTTACGCCATTCATCAATGTTTGCCATGATTTCATTGCGACATGAAGTCAATATATTCGTAGGCAACCAATAGCAACCAACAGCTACCAAGCAGTTCCCTGGCTGAAGATGTATATAATAACCGCCTCGCAATGCCTTTCTACCACGTGCACAGATGTATGCACCCAAGTGGCGTTTATACGGACTCTTATCAGGTGAGAAGCGTACATCACGATAAAAACGATAGGTACAATCCTTTGCCGTCAAGTGTGAAACCTCATCATCAAAGGTTGCCAAACAAGATATTATTTGGTCAATTCCGTTCTCGAAATCAGCCTTCACCGCATCGTATTCAGCCTTATGCTCCTGAAACCATTGCTTATTATTGTTCGCAGCAATACCTTTCAAGAAGTGTATTATCTTCTTTGTATTCATAATCTTTTGCGTTTTATCTTGTTTAATTTTACACTATCAATTCATTCACTTGTTAACTCGTCAACCGTCAACTATAAACCTACCATCAATTAACTCGTTAACTTGTAAACTCGTTAACTCGTCAACTATCCTATCCTACAACTTACTATTCTCCAACAACTTTGGACAGATATCATCAAAGGGACAATGCTCGCAATCAGGCTTAGCACTCTTGCAAACATAACGTCCATGAAGCAATATCCAATGGTGGGCATCCGAGACCTCCTCTGTAGGGATATTCTTCATCAGATAATCCTCAACCTTACGAGGCGTGTTAGCTGTTGAAGGAACCAGCCCCAAACGATGACTGACACGGTAGACATGCGTATCGACAGCAAGTGTTGGCTTACCAAACCACACTGCTTGAATAACATTTGCCGTCTTACGCCCTACTCCCGGAAGCGTAACGAGTGCATTAGGGTCAGAAGGTACCTCACCATCAAATTTCTCAACCAACATCTTCGACATCTCTACCAAATGTTTTGCCTTTGAATTTGGGTAAGAAACACTCTTCACATACTCAAATATCTCATCGGCAGTAGCCTCTGCCATCGCCTTTGCATCTGGATAATGACGAAACAATTCTGGTGTTATCGCATTGATTCGCTTATCCGTACACTGAGCAGAAAGGAGTGTCGCACAAAGAAGTTGGAAGGCTGAACCAAAATTTAGCTCAGTCGAAACATGCCCAACATTCTTGCGAAAATAACTCAGTGCATAATCATATCTTTCTTTTCTTGTCATCTTGTTCTTATGAACTTTACACAGTTATATTTATTGCAAAGTTACTAAAAACTAACAGATTATTTGGTCCTTTCCGAAACTTAATGTAATTTTGCATCAGAAATAAAAAACAAATCAATTATGATAACTCCAATGACAGGACTGATTGCACTGCTAATCATCGCACTGATTGGCTGGGTAGTCGCAGAACTTAAAGACAGGTGTGTTACATTCGTTCACTCTGAAGAAGAGGCTGAGGGCGAGGAAGAAATGAGAGAAGCTTACGAAGCACATGGTGGCAGAGAGCTAAATCTGAAAGACTTGCTTGCACATAACAGTACAAACGGCTACAAGTCTATCTAAGATTAATAGCAAATAACATAAAAGACGGGAATGATATGGTCGTATCATTCCCGTCTTCTTTATATTATATAATGTGGGATTGACCCTCAGAAGTTGGTTTTTATAGGAGTAAAACACACATAACTGCTTTGAAAAATCATTACATAAAAAGGGAGAAAGGAAACTTCTTTTACCATGAAAACATCAAAAAAGACTACATTCATAACCATCAGAGAATCAAATAGTTGCAAAAGCACATCATAAAAGGTGCTTAATTGCATTGCAAGATAACATCTAAAATACAACTTATTGAAAATAAAGAAGTTACCTTGTTGGCATAACTGAATAGGTAACGATTTGGAAACGAGCGAGCTACTTGGCTTTGCTGTTTTCTGCCTAACAAAGAACGCTTGTTATTCTGTCTGCAAAGATAATACTTTGTAACCGAATAACAAGCGTTTATGCTAAGAAATTCTTTGTTTTGCGTTTTTTTGTAAACTCGTATGGCTTATAGTTTTCTCCCTCGTTTCTTTCTGTTCGCTTGGTATCTGAGCTTGCGCTGCCATGCTGCTTCGGCATAATCATCGCCCTGTGCGGTTGGTGTAATCATCCCGCCTAAGCCTTCCAACACTTCATCGACTACGCTCATGGCAGTATCAGCCACTGCGTCAATGGGACTTTGCATTTGTGGGATGTCATTGTCTCGTGAGATAGAGGAACGGCTTTTGGGTACAAGTTGATAACCTGTATCAGGCTGTTCGTTCTTTTCTATCGGTTCCTGTATCGTTTGGTGTGGTCTTTTTAATGCTTCTTTGTTAGTTGGTTCAAAGTTATTCTTCAGGGAACGGTAGCCGAACTCCCTGCCTATTTCCGACGCCTTGAAAGATTGTCCTCTGTATGAGAAATTCAAGCCATAGACCTTTCCCTGCTTGTTCTTCACGCGCTCTATGGTAATGCCGTTCTTGTTTAATTCGTAGAGGAACATGGAATTTCCCGTGATGCCTGTACCTTTGTATTTATCAAGCAGGGTATAGCATATTCTTTGCAGTTCTTTCTTTGCTTCCTCCCTTGTGGGATTGGCTTTTACCTTTTGGTGTTTCCTCTCCGCCTTGACCTCCTTTGCGATAGTCAAGCCTTTCTCCCTGCTGATGTCCTCCGCCACCCTCGCTGCCCTGTTGCTCACAAAAGTGGTGTCATATACCTCTCCACACAGACTGATGCGGTTGGCGATGATATGAATATGCCTGTTATCGGTGTCCTTGTGGGTTACGGCTACCCATTGGTGATTGTCAAGCCCCATTCGCTTGGCAAACAGATGAGATATCCTCATCAATTCAGAAACAGGCAGTTTCTTCTCGTCCTGCGGAGCGATACCTATTTCGATACGGAGGAACTTGTTCCTGCATCGGCTGTTGTAGTCGCTGACCACCTTCATTTCCTCATGGATAGCCTTCGGCTCCCTGCTGCAAAGATTGTGGAAGGCAAGCCGACAACCGAGCTTGCCCTCCCTGAAAATATAGTCCAATGCCGTGCTTCCGTGCGCTATCGCCTTACACTTTCCTATCATCTCTCGTCAAATTTAAGACCTTATAAATATCATCATCAATCCGAAAGTGAGGGTCGAAAAAACGCTTAAATGCTTCTTTGGCACATATGGAAAGGTTCTTGGTTATCGGCACCCATGACTCGTCCTTTATCCTGATGAGGTTGGAAACCTGTGCGTAGTACATTCCCGTTCGGTGGAGTACGGCAATGGCTTCCTTTTCATTGTCGGTCATCTTGGGAACGGCTACCACTTCACCATTCAAAAGAATCTCACGGCAGTACTCGGAGAACTTCCGCCCTGTGCTTTCTGCTTTTGCCTTGATGCGCTGCTTCTCCTCCAAAGTACACCTAACCTTGATGAACTCCGTCTTGTTCATCTGTTTTTCTTCATTGTCCTTCTGCTGCCATTGGGTAGCTTTTCTTCTGTATTTCTTCATATAAGTTTCTCTGAAAGTTAAGCATTATGGATGATTCGTTGCTGCTTAATTTCTGAATGATGACCGATGAGAACGGAGTGATTACGGTCTAATCTCCCCGACTGTTTGATGAGGGGAGCAAGCGCAGTTTGTGGGTACAAACTGACGTCTTGCAATATCAGCTGAGATGCCGATAACACCTAAGGGTGTTGCTCCTACCGAAACTGGATGCACGACATTCCGTGTCTAACTGCGTTCGTGGCATTCCCACCTTTCTGTCTTTTAGACAATAACATAGTCTTCGCTTCTTTTGGAAAAGGGTCGAGGGTTTCAAGGAAAAGGGAGGGCCTTTCCAAGAAAAGCCCTCGCTCCTTTTTTCGTGCTTATAGCTTTCTCCACTTCTCTATATCCTCGTGGTATTCCTCCAAATGACTGCGGACGAGGTTCTCCACGAAACTTGAAAGGTTGCTGCCCCTGTCGCCCAATCTTCGCACGATGAGGTCTGCACGTTCCTGTGTTTCCTTGCTCAGATAGACAGCCTTTCTATTACTGAGTTTGGCAGGTAAAAGATAGGCTTGCTTGTAGGCTTCAAGCGTTTCCTTTCTCATTTTGGCACTGATGCGTTTCTGAACGGGTGCATTCTCTGGCAGCCTTGCTTGTTCAGTTTCGTGTGAAAGCTCGGTACACCGTGATACCTCTGTGTTCTGTAATGGCTCGACATCCTCTGATGGCTTACCGCTCCGTGTCATCTTTGTGTGCTGCTGGCTACTTCTTCCGAGCAGTTCTTCTTCGTTACCACCTAAATAATATGAAAGGTCATACTCTACCTCTGTTGTTTTCTTCTTTTCCATTTTTCTATCTCATTTTATGTTTAACTTGTTTTACCTTTATGGAGTTGCTTTGCATTTGCTGCATCACCTGTGATAGTTTCTTCTGTTGCTCACGTACCCTATGTACGTGATATTCGTTGAGGTCTTTGAAGTTCCTGTAATGCACTGACATATCCTCGACCTTGAAACCAGCCCTGATGAAATCATTGGTTGCCCTCTTTCCTGCATCATCATTGTCAAGGAAGGCACGGATATGGGTTAGGTGTCGGCCGTTCAGATAGCGGATAGCCCTTGCAACATTGCTTACGGAGTTCATCACGAGGCAGACACTCGTTACTTCTTCTTTCATTGAAAGGAGAGAAAGGAAATCTATAAATCCCTCGAACACGCATACAGGCTGTATCTTATCAGCGTCCTTGTCTCTCAACTTGTCTATGAATATCGGAGTAATGTCCTTCGGAGCAATCGTTCCCTTGAACGTACCGTTATCTCTAAGCTCATAACCTCCCGATTGATTGGCAAAGCCGATGGCTTGGTAATGATGGCCTCTTACCTCATAGCTGATACAACGTAGAAAGGGTGTAGCCTTTTCTATATTGATGCAGCGTTCTTCTGTGAGGTATTTCTGCAAATGGAGTGGCAAGGTGTCTGATATACCTATCAGTCTCCTTGCTCCACCATTTGTAGAGGCTGCCTGCCTGATACTTTCCTGCTTAGAAGTGTCTTGTACCCTCTCTCTTTGAAGGCTGTGCGCAGTATCATCGGGATCGTTTCGTCCCAATTGACGGATGGCTTCTAATAATGTGCAGCCCTCCAACCGCATATAAAGGTCGATAATACTGCCGCCCTTGCCTTCGGCATAGTCTATCCAAAGGTTCTTTTCTGTGTCCACCTTGAAACTTGGATGCATATCTTCACGAAGCGGTGAACGGTAGAGGGCATAAGATGGTGTCCTACGCACAGATTTGATACCTTTCCTTTCAAGATACTCCACTATGGGGTATCGCTTGATGAGTGATAAATCTTCTTCTTTCATTGTTATTATAATTATTTGGTTGAACATTTATTCATTCTGATTTTAATATCGGATTATATCTTGATTATGCTGATAGGGCAAACTTCATTTATTCTTTTTCGTTTCCTAAAGTTTTTCCCCTAAAAACTTTTTTCACTTTCTTCTTACTACATATATTTTGATTGTAAGTAATTGACATTCAGGTATGAGTTGTAGTAAACAACTATACTACATACGCTACTACATCAAACTACTACAGCTATTTACCAGTGGGCAGGGGTGGATTTTCCTAATCTTATACACATAGACAGGACTACAACCTTCACGCCTCTTGCTTACCTTTTCAAAGCCAGCCCTTTTGAGTGCTTCGCCCATACGTTTGAGTGTCAAAGGCTGATGGGTATAGATGCCTAAGTAGGCGAGTATTTCAGTAGTGGTCATATAAGTACAATGAGGATTGTCCTCTGTTGGCTTTTCAAAACAGCGTAATAGTAGTTCCATTTCAGCGGTCTGCACTTGGAAGTCCTCACTCTCCCTGTATAGCTCCGCTATCTCGTCATCATTGAACCAATAGCGGAAGCCTGATTTTAAAAGGGCTTTGGCTTCGGTATAGACGGCATCCATAGAAATAGCTTTAGCTCGTTCAATATCAATGGCAAGCACCTCAAAGGGCAGGAAGCGTCTGCTTCCTGTCGGGTCGGTCAAAAAATCGTTGCCGTTCACCGATGCTACGAAACTCGCCAAATGGGGATGTTCCTCCACATACTTGTCGTAGGGCATACGATATTTGACCATCGGGCAGGTGATGAGGTTCTTGAGTTCGTTCTCATCACGCTTGTTGAGGGCTTTGAGCTGGTCGTCTATGTTTACGATGAGGTTTTGCCCTATATAGGTGAGTGTATCTTTCTCCTGCGGATATATCTTACCTGTGTAGCTGTAACCTTTAAGCGCAGGCGGACAAAGCAAATCAAGAAAGGTAGTCTTGAACTTACCTTGTTCTCCTGTCAGTACAAGGCAGGTATGGTTACGGCATTCACGGTTGTCCATCGCATTGGCAACCACTGCCACAAGCCATTTGGTAAGGTACGGCAGCCACTTCTCGGAGTTACGGACGGTAACGCACGGTGCAAGATTGGCGATGGCGCATTGGTTTATCTCTATCTTGTACAGCACTTCTGAAGCATCAACCGTTGGCAAAGCCTTGAAATACTCCTGTATGGGATTGATACGGGGAGAAAAGCTGCTTTCAATGATGGAATAGAGATTATCAGCGGAAGTAATAATACCTTCCTCGCTATCAAGTTCCCTGCGAAAGGTATTGATGTCATAACGGCTGACCTTGCTATACACATTGGCATACTTGGGAGAAAACTCTGTTCTGCCAAGTACGGTGTTAAACCTGAAGTCATAATGGGTGGAGAGGTAGCTTTCTATCTCCTTGTTTTTGGAAGTTTGCCTACTATGCTTCGGCTTGTCTTCTGCGTGTATATTGCTATTGTCTGCGCATTTCTTCATAATCGTCCTAAAATGATTTATGAAAGTGAAGTTAAGGAGGATAATTCTGATAGCCAAGCATTCTCGGTGTGCTTGCATAATGTTGCATAGACTTGCTATAAAATTCCTTGTAGGAAATCATCAAACATCTTAGTTTTTAGTGGATTAAATGGAGAAATCAAAGGATAAAAGGAAATGATACAAATACCAATAATTGATTGGCTTTGTAACAAACCACATTCAAATGCGGTATTCTGCACATTTGGGTAGTGAGCTATAAGTAAAGGAATAACAAAGAACGGATAAGGCGAAAATAACAACCTATTTAAACAAAAAGCAATCCACAAAAAGATGTAAGCAAAAATTAAGAGCTTATCTCTATGTTCTCTGAAATCTTAGAACAAGGCAGAATACTTATGTCAAATGGTAGGTTGTACCTTTATAGCTATTGGCAGTGAAAGAAGAAAAGTGGGCGTATCAGCGTTGATAACGACATGGAATGAGGAAAAGAAATTCATCGTATTTCCTTTGTTTTCCCTGCTGTTCCTTAGTGCTTTGAGCATAAGGAAACTATCCCTACTTTTGCATCGTGATGGGGCGCAGAACGCTGCAACAAAAGAAAACAGTAACAACAAACAAAACAATAGAAGTATGGGGTATTTAATAATTACAGACCAGAACTGGCAAAAACTAAGGGACGAGATATTAAGTCTTGCCGACTGCTGCCACAAGACATTTGGAGAGAAGTCTAAGCATACCGACTGGCTGCACAATGGTGATGTGTGCCAGCTGCTTAACATCAGTAAGCGCACATTGCAGCATTACCGAGATACGGGCGTACTGCCCTTCTCACAGATCGGGCACAAGTGTTATTATAAACGTGAGGACGTGGAGAAGCTGCTCCTTGCGAAGACGGACAAAACTAAAAAGCAATAGAATATGGAAACAGCAAAAGATTTGAATTTTGGCTCGGACGAGATGCAGGTGGTGCTTACCGCACTGCACGATGTGGGCAGGAGAATAAAGGAAGTGGGAGAAACGCACAAGCCCCTGTTTGGTGGCGAGCATTTTCTCACAGGTAAGGAGGTATGTGAACGGCTGTATATCAGTCCTCGAACATTGCAAGATTATAGAGATAAGGGGATTATACCTTATACGCAATTTGCAGGGAAGATACTCTATAAGGCTTCGGACTTGGCGAGGTTACTGGAAGAGTATTACAAGGTATAACAATAAAAACACCTAACTAAACATAGCCTGTTAGGTGTTTTTTGCTTTAATCTTTCCTAAGATTCTTATAATATATTTACTTCTGTTTATAAAGTATATAAATCCAACTTTTTGAAAGTAAGAGCCAATTTGTCAAAGTATATTATAACTTTCCAGTACAAAAGTTCAAATCGCTAACATCTGCAAAATTGCCATCTTTTATCTCTTGCAAAAATAGCCGAGCACACATTTCGGCATCATCGCCAGCACGGTGGTGTGTACCATACGATATAGAGAAATGGTCGCAAAGATAGTCGAGCGAATTACAACCGAAATCATAGATATGTCGGGCGGCACAGAGCGAACAGTAATAATCAATGTCAGGACAAGGTAGATGGTGTAGTTGTAAGGCATGGCGAATACATCTCATATCAAAGGTTGCATTGTGGGCTACCAGTACTGGGCAATCCTTGAGATACGTTGTGATTTCCTCCCATATCTTTGAAAATGTAGGTGCGTAAGCTGTGTCTTGAGGGCGTATGCCATGTACCTGCATATTCCAATAGCTATACCTGTTATCTTCGGGACGCACCAACCACGACTTGGTTTCAACCACTTTTCCTCCTTTTACCACACATATACCTGCTTCACAGATAGATGAACGTTTGGCTGTAGCGGTCTCAAAGTCGATAGCTATAAAGTTTATATTGTTCATTTTTATTTCTTATAGTGGTATAATATATTTTCTGTAAATTGCTTCATCTCCTGTCGCACACTTTCAGGTTCTAACACTTCTGCCATATCTGTTTGCGCTAAAAGTGCTTGATAGAAATCGAACGTAGGACGCACATTCAACTCAAAAGTGATGGATTCATCATCTTGTGCTATGATGCGTTGAGAATGATGTAGGGGTAGACTTTCCAAATAGCAGCAATGAGGTTTCCATGCTTTAAGTACTATCCTTTCAATGGGGATATTCTTGTTGGCTATAATGCCATAACAACCCTCAAAATATTCCTCAATATCGAAACTTTTCTTCATCTTAAAGTGCTTATCGGTTAGCGCCATATCAAGCACTCTATCGAGGGCATAAAGTCGATAGTCGTCAGCAGGGCGGTTGCCACCATCCTCTTTGTTTTGCCTTTGGTTGCGTTCAGAGTAATAAGGACTACGAGCCAGCACATACCATCTACGGTTAATCACTTTCAGATAATAAGGCTCTATCTCAAAACTATTCTCTATAGGTTTACCAAATCCTTGATAAGTGATGTAAAGCATCTTTTCTTCTCGCATAGCCTGCATGATACTGGTTAGCCATTCATGTCCCGAAGGAATATCCTCGAAAAGTATTCGCCCTTCCAGCTTTTTATCAGCTTGCACTTGGTTAAGTACACTGTAACTATCAATCAGCCAAGAGCGTAAACATAGATGTCAGTAGTATTAGACAGAATTATTATACATTATTAAATACAAATACCGTACCATTGCTATGATAAAAATCAGATATACATCACTTTAAACCTATAAATCTATAATTTTACATAGTTAAGCCTTTTGTATCACCAAAACATCTTCAATCGATACAAAGACCTCTCTGCCATAACGGCTTTCCTGGTGGTTGTAAGTGTTGAATTTTGCGCCATTGTCAATATCAATATCCAGTACATTATTCCAGTATTGACCTTCTTGAAGAGGATACCCTGGATCAAGGCAGAAGAGACGCAAATATGCCTTTTGTTCTTCGTAGCCAATCACCGTTATGGCATGACCACCTTTTCGTTTCCAAGAAAAGCCAAGTTCTATTGGTGAATGTTCGTCTAACGAGGATTTGATAATAGCATATAATTCTTGCTTCTTTGCATTTTCAGTAGAATACCATGCGGTGGACACGCACTTTTTGAAGGCGTGCAACAATTCCGTATTCAAGACTTCTAACTCGTAACCTTCTCTGACCAATCCTTTGGCGTTATTCAAGAATGTGTCCACTAAACGACCTTTAGAACTACGGCCATCATGTTTTTTGTCCAAATCTGTAACATCTAATCGTTTTATCGAGCGGTTGATTATTAAGCACATCATCAGACTATAAACAGCACAAGCTCCATCCATATCACCCTGATGAAGGTGAATGAGGTCTTTAGTTCCTGTGGCGACAAGACCATTGGACGTAAGGGAAACCTTATCGATTATATGTATCATAAGCCAAATTACATAAGTTCGACGGCTGTCAGCTCACTACTGGTTTTATAATTGCCAATCAAGTCACCTCGAAAAACTTTTCCAGCCTCCAGTCTTTTACCTTTCTCAATCTTGTGAATATAGAGGAGGTCATTGGGTTGAAGGCTACTGTTTACAGCTTCAATTACCATCAATGCCTTTTTTTCTTTATGCTCAACGACTTTAAATTTGACTGTTCGATCCATGTACTTTACAAGTACCTCGGAGTCCAACTCTAATTCATGGATGTACACGGCGGAATCTTGAAATCCCCAAATACTATCTACGGAACGAGCCAAAAGATAATCATCCCATGTCGAGAAACCCAAGTATAAGGCTATGGTGTTAAGCGTATAAGAGTTGGTACGGTGGTCGTCATCGATATAACCCATTAATCGTTTGAGAGTAGTTACACCGATGGAACGCTGCGTTACGTCCAATATCAACTTGGCCAGCATGTCAAAATCCTTTGCCTGATCAAAGAGCAAACCAGATTTATCTTTTAGGTCGTCAATTACTATATTGCTTAATATCATTATACCGTTACTTTTATGAATGAATAATTATCATCCATGTCGGGAGCCATATCATCCAAACACTTCAGATTTACCTTGTCGCATGAAACTGCGTATTCTTCAACAGGGAGCTGCTTATGAAATCCATCAGAACATAAAAGAAACGTATCTCCTTCTGCAATAGATAGGACTTCAATAGGTATCTCTTCCTTAATTTCATCACCCATGATGGCACGAGTTACAATCGCTGCATACTTCTCATAGATAGAAGAAGTAATGGCCATTTTGTTTGAGAGTTGCTGAACAATAGAATGGTCTGTTGTGCAGAAATCCATTTTGCTCTTGCTAAATTTATACACTCTACTATCACCAAGCCATGTTATGTATGCATAGGTACCTTTAATAAAAAGCACCGCAATGACAGTTCCCATTTTTTTACCACCAATTTCCATCTGTTTAATCATAAAGGCATCATTAGCAAACACTATTGATTCCCTCAAAAGATTTTCAGGAGTATAATTGGTAGTATTCTGCTCCACATACTCCACAATACTTTCAGCCACAGTTTGTGAGGCTATCTCACCATGTGAGTAGCCCCCCATACCGTCAGCTAATACAAATATTGCAGAGTCTGCAGACAGTGAACGATGGATTACATAATCCTGGTTCACTGTTCTACTTCCTCTATTTGAATATTCTATTATGTTCATTCTTATTTTACAGCTTGTATAGTATCTCCACCGTGTTTGGTTACACGAGGACGAATGCTAATCTTTATCGGACGCTGAGTAATCGCTTTATCAGTCGCTTTGTTAGCCCATAGGTAGGCTTCACCCGAGCCCAATGCAGCCATTTCAGTAGCCGTCAGCGTTTGAAGTGGAGTTATAGCCTTTTGAACATGCTTCACCCATGCAGGTGAACTAAAGCGGTGCATCACTACCATCGAACTAAGTTCGATGATTTCTGTAGGCAAACTCATTGGATCCTGACTGGCTATCATGATTGAAACGCCCTTATGACGCATTTCACGAATCGCCGTAGTAATAGAATCTACTAGTTCCTTGTTGTTCATATACTTATGAGCTTCATCAAATACAATAAACTTATTGAATGCCTTACCATCCACAGTCATCACACTTGAGAATATATTGAGCATGACAACAAATAAGCCTAATGCTTCTTCTTTTTCGATAAACTCATCACGCAAGTCAACGATGATAAGTCTGCCCGGGCGAAGGTACTGCCGCAGCTTACAACCATCAGTAATATACTCTTCAGCAAAGTCCAATTTGGTATTGGCCAATGCTCTTTGAGAAGTAGAAAGGTGATCACTATTAGCAACGCCAGAACGTATATTGGCCAGTGACATATTGTGACGACAAGCCTTCATAATCTGTTTCAGTTCTTTGATATAAGCAGAATCATTGCCCATCGCAGCTAAGAGGAACAACCAGTCACGAACCGATAATTCGCCTGAATCAAAGCCAATTGAATGAACTTCCAAATCAGGATATTGAGCTTTGCGCAATTCGACCTGAGCTTCAGGAGCAAGAAGGACTACATCTTTTACTGAATTGGGCTCAGCACCGTATTCAGCTTTCAACTTGGCTAACTGCCCAGCTTCATCATTAGGATATACCATTGATGTGAACTCAGGCGCATAATCCATACTTTCACTGAAATGGAATATCACACCTGCCATGGGTGCTGGCAACTTGTTCACGTTAGAGAACTGTTTGAGCACCATTTCTGTTACAGAACCAATCGTATAGCTCTTTCCTGCGCCTTGCACACCAAAGAGGCTGATGGTATTGCACTCATTGAGGTCCATACCAATAACACGACCATTGGATACCATCTTGCCCAGAACACCGAATTGAGGCGATTCGCTATTCTTACCAATGATAACATCCACTACAGGTTCTTTGTAGTTTGGATCAACCTCCGGAACAACGACTTCATCGTCATGAGATGGTTGCGACGGTATATCCTCTACAGGAGTATCTGTCACAGGAACATCTTTCTCCGGCTTTTCTTCCTTGGTCGGTTCTGTTTCCGAAGGCTGTTCTTCAGCTTCTGGAGTGACTGCAGGAGGCGTTTGAGGTTGCTCAACGTCCTCTTTAGGTTTATCGAATACCACAGAATCGTTATGTTCCTTCTTCTCAGATTTTACTGATTCAGCTGGATCATTATCCACCTTTTTAGGCACAATAACTTCATAGTCAGAATCATCAGTCGGAGCAACCACTGTAACAGGCTTTACTGGCGATTCTTGAGTTGGGCTTGTTTGCTCGGCAGGAACGAAAGTGGGTTCGAAGAAGTTCACGAACTCATTGTCCTGAGCCTCCAATACCTGTGTTTTCAAGTTGCTATTCTCATCAAGAATTTGCTCGATAACAGGATTGCCCATCGTATAAATCACCGTATCACCATAGAAATCTTTCTTTTGGCGCTCAGCCTGCATAAAGTCGAAGATTACGCCAAGATGCTTAAATCGAATAGTATAGCCTTCGGAGAGTTTACTCAAGAACACCTTGTACTCATGAGCCTTGTCCGGATTTAGCTGGCCATATCTCAGTGAACGGTTAATATAGAACTCCAAGAGAGACTTCAACTCAAGCACTTTCAGCTCTCGATCAAGTCTATCATTGCCATCCACTGCAATCTCGAAGTGAGAACGCAGGGCGAAGATGGTATTCTCAATTTGATTTACAATCTTTTGATGAAGTTCGTCTGCTTGGTAATAAGCATTTCTGCATTTAATCTCAACCACATTGAAAAGGATTTCCTTACGGCTGGTATCAATCTTAACCACCAAGTTGTCGGCTCGTTCTTGCTTATCACTATCCAAATCGACAAATAGTTCCTTATGAAGGTCAATAGGAATCATGAAGGATTCTGTTGTGATGCCCTTCTTCTCCAAAAAACGCTTCGTCAACGTGGTACCAATCACCTCAAAACCTTTTCTCGACGTTGTATTCACCTGCATGATGAGTGAACTACTAATTGAACGAACATCCTCAAGAATCTGCTTGAAATTCTTCTTGTCCTCAATGTTGATGCCATACTGCTTGAACAGAGGAACCATCAGTGCTGCGATTTCACTAGTAGGTTTCGTCGTCAAGTAAGATGAGATACCAGTAGCTTCGTCGTTAGGCACATAATCCAACAGATATGGAACGTCAGAATCGCCAAGACAAGGAAGGTCATAGAACTCAGGTCCCATATTCTTGTCAAACGTAACCACCCAGTCACTGCTATCATGAATGAATGACAAGAGCATCATATCATTCTCCTTCAATCGCAACGTTGTGGCTGGCACAGACTCTTCAATGGTTGAAGACAACATCTTACCAATCACTTCCTGCAAGCGAGCAAACAAACTAACTTCAAGGTTGGCGGACTCTGAAACAGGATTAGGCAAGCTCTTGTTAGAATAGTATCTATTCCACACAAAGGTTTTACCCACAGGCTTCGCTTCTACAATATCTCTGCAGATAGTGCCATTCAAGAAGAAAGAACGGCTTAGTTCGCTTGGACGAGCAGGCTCCGTGTTCACAACAAACGGATTCACTAAGAAAGAAAGATGAGCCTGATAGTTATCATGCTTGTTGATAAAATCGCTCGTCTTATTCAAGGAGAAGCGAAGTTTAGGGAACAAGCGATTAGCAGAAGCTTGTGAGAAAACCTCTGCATAGTTTGCAACTGCTGATTCAGGGTCGAGCAAATCCTTGAATGCTTCACCAGATTGCAACATATTCTCATCGGTAAACAGTCTGATTTCATAAGCCAATTCATGACCAATACCAATCTTCTCCAGTCTAACCAACGCCTCTGCAAACGTAGCCGCATCACCTGCATTAAACAGGTTGATAACCAACTTATCAGTATAAGGGTGAGAAACGCTGTAATTAAAAAGATGGCGTACCACCAAATCCAAGTTCACATCGCTATCAATACGCTTTTCTCTTGCTACATTCAGCAACATCGAAACGTATGATTTCAACTGACGACTACCTGAAGAGAATGCCTCCTCTGACTGCGTAGGTTGTGCATAAGCACCCCAACCAAAGGTAAGTTCACCAATGTACTGATATGCTTCCTTTAGAGGGTCATCGCTAAGCACTATCGGTGCCACGTTCATTGGTATTTGCCCTTGGAAAAGCTTATCCAGTTTACGATACCAGGCTTTTCTATACTTAGGTACTTCAATTGTACGATCTTCCCAATCTTGATAAAGTTCGTACAGATTCACCATCCAAGCTAAACGCAACGGATGTAAAGGACTTACCAACTTAATTTGATTCTTGCTGCCGTCAGGCATTTCTACGGATAAGAGAACCGTATCGATGTTCTGCAGCTTAACCACATCGTCTGTATTTAAATCCTTCTCCAATTCCTCATTGAGCCAAGTATTGTACTCAGCAAGATAGGCTTTAATCAGACCCAAATTGGTTGTGAAGTCCAAAGTGCTTGTTAAGCCACTTTCGTCCTCGGCCGATTCTCTAATGATAGCAAAGAGGTCTTCTCTTAAAGCAATTAATTCATTGGGAATATTGACATCTGAGGCAGGCACAAACAGCGGTTCACGATTAGCCGTATCGTTCGGATTCATCAAGTAAGCATCTGTTGGATTTCCGCCTAACAGTGCCTCGACATGACCAAACACATTGGTATTCTTCAAGAAAGTAGATTCCAACTGAATTAACTTCTTTGACAGCTGTATCTGATAGGCATAAGCAGCACCAAAGTCAAAATGATAGGTATTATTCAAGTTACCATCCACCCACATATTACGGTCAACACCATCTGTAGGAATATCCAAGTCTTCATTCTTTGCCAAATGGGCCGAACGATATAGAATAATAGCTTGTGTAAAGCTATTTACCTTAGCTCGTTTATCAATTTGACCTTCGGGCACATCACCATCGTTTACAATGGTGAATACAGCAGATTCGTTGCAATATGCCACGTGGTGTTCCAAACGATATTGTTCCATTTGGAGGTTCGGGCTCTTTTCCTTTGCCTCTTCCCAAGCTGCTTGTACGAGGTCTTCTTTGAACTCTTTCTTCTGTTCGAGTACAATGCCATTCTCATCAAGCGCACGAACACGCAGCAAGTAATCACCTTCATCAAACATGCCATCTGCAATGTTCACAGACATCTTACGTGACGCACGCTTATTCGTGCCAACTTTGGCTTTCTTTATAACACCAACTTCTGAAAAATCGCTGATGTCAACCAGTGCTATTTCAAAAGAAACAATCGCAGGATTATCCTTTGGAGCAGGATCAGTAGTAATGGTAAAAGATACCTTCGACTTCTTCTCGGTAATGATGTTTAACACAAAATTGCCTTCGTCGTCTCTAACCAATTCTTTCTTCGAATCCTTACCCGTGTTCAAGTCAACCATTACCTTTACTGGGCCTGAAGACCCAGTTTCAAGCCATGGAATATTGGCATAGTTAAACTCTGGATGATTGCGCAGAATAGATTCAAACAAAGAATTAGCATCTTCTACAGAATCATCAGAGGTAAGAAAGCTCATAAGGGCACGTTGAATTGTTCCTCTCTCGATAGGAAGAGAAGAAATGCGATCAGCTGCAGTCAAAGAAAAATCAGAGATAATAACTGAAGCCTTTTCTTTGTTCAGCATGAAACGTCTGCGCACAGCATTCTCATCCCTGAGAAGCGCCATGTCAGGCCACATGCCAAACACAAATAATCCATTACCCCATGCTTCATCTGAGAACTGGTTTAGTTCCAAATAAAGTATGTACGAGATTACATCATTCTTGTAGGCATGAACCTCGTCTCTAAGCAGTTCAAATATCTGTGTCCAGCTATATTTCTTTTCCTCCGGAATCTCGTCAATCAACTTTAGAATGAAGGAATCCTGTAGGTCTGATGCTGACAAATTTTGGAACGTAGCATCACCATAAGAGTCTTCTGCTGACGTTCTGCTATTGGTCGGTACCAAGATGAGCACTGCCTTTGTGGGGTCATTTCTCAATTCAATAAGCTTGGTAGCATGGATAAATTCCTCTCCCTTTTCTTCTTCAGAGAGAATGAACACCGACAAATCCTTATTGATGGGGCGCAACAAAGGAAGCAGAACACGAAGTTCTTTCAGCGCGAGGCCTGTAATCTTCATACAATGCCCCGGACGAACTTGCTTCAACTTTGGTGCATACGTTTCAACAACATGTTGTATGAAACGGTCGTAATATAGAGTTCTTATTTCTTCCATTGTTTACATTTTATAGCGTGGGCGAATCTTCTGTAGGATGCAAGCGTCACTCATATCGGTATAGAAACCAATCTGACGTAGTTTATCCTTAAAAGCTTCAACATTTTTACGGAATGCTTCATTCATTTCCACATCCGCATTGACAAAACGCTTCTCGTTTACACCATTGATGATTAAGCCATACCGGTCACGAATTTCACTGATTAATTCGTCAATCGATAAAGAACGAGTTTCGTAACCACCAGTAGGCTTTTCCTTTAACACAAGGAGCTGCACCAATGTCTCTAAGAGCTTCGAGCCGAGTGCACCACGTCGTGGATGGCGGCGTGAGCGACTATCAGCCAAAAGCATAGATGAAGAGTTCTTCATTGCCACTGCATCAAGAAACTCATGTAAGTAGCGATACTGATAGTTACCCAAGTTTGATTTTTCTAATACATGAACCAACATATCGAAGTAGTCATCTTCAGGAAACAGCTCAAGCATTTCTCTGAAGTCTTCTTTATCAAACTCTTTCTCATCCGAGTTGGGAAGATCCTTCCGGATTCCATTCAAAACGGATTCATAGAAACCATCTGACTTATTGTTCTCTTCTTTCAGTATTCTCAGCGCTTCGTCAATAGAGCATGGTTTTCTGTCTTGAATGATGTCAGCCATGTAGGTAGAACGAATGTATTTGCCAATGCCATTCTGCATCCTTTCTACATCTTTACAGGCGTATGCAGAAACAATGCTGTCCAAATCGTCAGTCACATCAACGAGCATCGACCAGTCGTCTTCTACTTGACGTGAACCTGCATCCACCATCTTCGGAAGCAAGTAAATCAGTTTCATTGCATACAAAGCCAAATGAAAACCACAAAGGATTCTCAGATAGTCAATGAATACGGCTCTTGGGAGCTTATCCTTGTAAAGAAGCAACCGACGAATATCGTCATTGAACAACGTAGCCTGGTCACGGAGGAACGGCTGTGGAATAGCCTCTGCCACTTTATTTAATGTCTTACGCTCACGCAAAGGCTTGGTGATATAAAGAATACCTGTAGTATCTACATCCAGATCTTCACTTGATACGATTTCTCCCGTCTGCTTATCCCAACCCTTACTAAGGTAGCGTACCAATCCATGCATTACTTCCGGATTGCTTCGCAACATGAGATAAAGTTGATCTGAGGCACGGTAGTCACGACAGAATTTACTGTTCTGAACACGAAAACTTAGCAAATGAAGCGGCTTTAATGTTGAGACATGCTCTTTCACCACGTTGCCGCGATTCACCAACTCCAATAGCGAACTGCGGAGCCAGTCTTCCACGCCATCAGGGTTGTCGCTTACGCCATGCATCACACCTTGATTTTCCAAGGTCGCCAAGTTCTCTTTTAGTATGTCAATGGTATATTCTTTACGGAAAGCCATTGATACCGGAGCACCGTCAGCATACATCTTAATAAAAAGATTGGTCAGCACACGGTCTAGCTTTACCGACTTAACATCGACATAGAATATTTCCTTATTCAGGAAGGCCTGTACGCCTGTTCCTTTCTTTAGTTTTAATATCATATCATTGCACGTTAAGAGGTTCAATTACTATATGCTTTTGACCATCCAATCGTATAGCAGTGAACTTGCGATTATTCTTTGTCACAAGTATCTCCGAATACGTTTTTGCCTCCAGCAAATTCTTAAATATCTGAAGTTCTATGAAGCGACCACGCAAGTCGTTCACAGAAGGGCTAAAGCCTGCGTGAATGTATTCCAGCATTTCATACAAGTCGAGACTTACCGTCAGTTGGATAAACTTATCCTTTTTATGGCGGAATATCAAACTGTCGCTTTCATACTCGATGTACTTTGTCAAGTATTCAGTCTTATTCACATAGAGCTCGAACTCATCCAATGAGAAACGACGGTAGCTCTTTGAAATGGGGTCTGCCACATTTGAACTTGCCAAAAGAAGATAACCCTTAGTTAGCATTTCATTAGAACAGCCCTCACTGGCAGAAATTGCACTCGCAAGGTCTTGCATAGTTTTGGTCAATTCCTTTGGATCTTCAAGGCGCAACTGCTTTTCAAAAGCACTGGCATATCGATAAGGTAATCTTCTTCTGAAATCAATGGCTCCTTCAAAATATTGATGACGCACGAACGACTTATGACGACTTGTAACAGCCATACGAACATCATCCGACTTCACTTCGTATGCAGGGATAATTTGATTGCAATCATTGAAATCCTTCAGCAAAGAGCGTGTACGGTCGCTGAAGATAATATAATCGTTCGGACGTTTCGTGCGATAGTACAAATCACGGTCGAATGCCGGTAAAGCCACACCTGCAACGTCTGTTTCACGAAGTAACTTTACCAAACGGTCGTTCGATTCCAGTGTCGGCAGCTCGAAGCATTCTACCTTGTTGGGGTCCGGGTATGTAACAGGCGCAGTCAGGTTGAAATAGTAATATTGCCAATAGTACTCAGGTACATTGTCGGCATTTACCAATTCAATCAGTGCCTTTACTTCCCCACACGAATAGTCGCGAGTCAACATCCACGCAATCATCGAGCGCAAGTCGCGCATGGTGATATGGAGTTCACGTTTATAAACGATGGTGCGCACCAACCATTCCAAACGGTTGATGACCTCATCACCAGCGCTGGTATCTTGGAAGGTGTCCACATTGTATTTGATAAAGCAACGGTCGGCCACAGGACAGTTTTGACACTTACCCCACAATTCAGGGCGTGTCAACTTCTTCATCTGTTGTGCCAACAAGCTCGGAGTCTTTGTTTCAGCATCGCGAGCTGTTACAGAGCGAAGGTTCAAGTTTATCACCATCAAACCCGGCAATAACTCAGCATGACCTTCTTTATAGAAGTACTCCTCGATGTTGTCCTGCAGCACACGCAATTCAGGACGCATTGACAAAAAGTCCACCAAGCGACCCTCGTTGATAGCAATCACACGTCCTTCTTGAGCTTGCGTATAATCATTCAGACCATAAAAAGGAGAAAGGAACTCAGCCAATACATCATCATTAGCTTTGTCGTCTTCATCCTGTGAACCATCATAATTTGACTCGAATCGAACACCAGAAATATAGAATTGCGAACCATTGTTCGTGTCAAATTGCTGCTTATCCACGCCCTTATCTTCTATGCGATGAATAAAGGCAGTCTTACCATCACCTGCATTACCAGTAATGATAATCAATTTGTACTTCAAAGCTTCAATATCGGCAATTAACTCTCTGTCCAAGCGAGTTTCAGAATAAGTTAACGTATCAAACGCATGTTGAGCTACGCCAGCACGTGTACCTCCATTGCCATGGCGGCTTTGGCTATATAATGAGTTAATGTAGTCCACAGGATTCCCAACATCTTCTCCATTGTGAGTAACAGAAATGACAGATGAATCCTTTTGCATACCATCCAATCCGATAGTGTTCAGTGCATCCAGCATCTCTTGTGCTGTTTTGAAACGATTATTCTTATCGGTAATGATCGACTTCATCACAAAATCAGCCATCTCATTGGATAGTTTATCATTATAGTTTCGAATATCAGTAGGCAACTTGTGAATGTTTGGACGCAAGTTTCCACCAGGCCATGGATAAGCATGGGCAAGCAGTTCGTAAAGCGTGATGCCAAGCGCGAATGTGTCGGCAGAGCAATCCCAGTCAATCTTATTGCCTGAAACGATAAGGTCAGGAGCCATATAAGGGAAGGTTCCTCCAAACGACTTATCATCTGTCGTAGCCGAAATATTGAAATCAATCAACTTGTACAGCTGGCGTTTGTGCCACATAATGTTGCTGGGCTTGATGTCGCGGTGGTACACAGGAGGCTCTTTGCTTTGCATATAGACCAAAGCATTAAGAATCTGTGTTGCCATCTTGAAAATTTCATCAGCAGGAAGGCGCAAATCACCCTTTGTGTATTCTTGAAGGTTTTCGCCATCAAGCAATTCCATCAAAGTAAAGAATAAACCACCGGGAACGGTTCTGTCGTTATGTTTGAACTCTACAATGTTGGGATGATGTAATTCTTTAAGCGCATTAAACTCATTGATGGCATTATCAATAGAGGCATCCTTCTCGAATATCTTGATGGCCAAGAACTGCTTCTGCATGTCGTGCCATACCTTAAATACTCGTCCAAAGCCACCACGTCCTAATATTTCATGAAGTGTCATGCTGGGAGAAACTTTCATACCAGGCTTCATATCCTTCAGGTACAACGCCTTCTCCGCATGTTGGGTCGAAGTCGTATGAGAAGTTGCAATCGTTTTATGTACTTCTTCATCAATCGCCGCATTGAGGAAGTCAAGCACTTCATCCGCTGTTTGCCAACGTTTATCTGCATCAGCCACAATCGTCTTCTTTACAAACTCATCCATCCATGCAGGTAGCTCTTTCAGCACATGGCTGGGTAGATGGTCTTCAGGAAGTTCACCACCCAAAGCGGTCATAAATGTCAAGACGCTATCAAAAGGTAATTTGCCCACCATCAGTTGGTAGAATACTACACCTAAAGAGTAGATGTCGCTGGCAGACGTTACATCGCCATCCAATAGTTCTGGAGCAGTGAAAGGAGACGACTGATCGCCCGCTGAATTTACTGAGAAACTCAAGTCGATATGCTCTACAAACCATGACATTCTAAAGTTAGCCAAGGCTGCTCTGCCGCCTTCATACACATAAATATTCTCAGGACACACATTACGATGATATACCTGCACCTTGTGGGCTGCCTTCAAAGCGTTCGCCACATCCATGATGATGCTAAGCTTATCGGTCTGCTTAAAAGTCTTTTGATTGAGCTTTGCACGCAGAGAACTCTCATCTTGATAGCGACTTATCTCATAGTAGTAAGTCTGCTCTTCGTTCATCTGGCACTTTGTATTGACAATATAAGGAGAGTCGCCAATCTTCTCCTGTGCCATATAAGCATTTTGCACAGACAGGTTGAGCTGCTGTAGTTCCTTCGGGCTCTTATCGGCTACATCCAGAGGATATTCGCGCACACGGTAACGAGCCGTAGCGATAAACTGCGGAACACAGAGGTACTCCGTAAACTCTTCCGTTTCTTGAAGTTTCTCTTCGATGGTATAGTTGAAAATGGTGGTGCGTTCTGCACGTCTTCTTTCCACAGATTCTCCTGTAAGGAAATCGGTAAGTTGCGCCATCAATGGCTGAATGCCGTTTTCCGAACGTGCCACGAGTTCATGGTTGGAGATAAAATCAACAAGCGCATCCCCAAGTGTGAACGTCTGCTTGTAAGTGTCACAAGTTGGATCCAAACCAAACTTTGATTGCTGAGGATGGCTCAACGTAACCAAAGTAATGATTTGGCCAAAGTTCCAGTCGGGATGTTGATTCTTAATTTTAGAAGCGAGGATGCGGCTCTTTAGTCCGGCTGTCTTATGTGGGTTTGCCACTTCTTGACCATTACGGAACCAAGCATAGTCGTCGCCTTCGAGATTTCCTGCCCAATCCTTATTTTCAATATGGTAGAGGGCATGAGGAGTCACCACAATACAGTCATACTCCCAATACTTCATGATACGGTTTGGTCCCGTAATGGCAATGTTGCAGTTGGGAATGATGAAATAATTGTTGGGCAACTTCACGGACAGATAATCGAGCAAACGCTGTTCACCGGCGTTTACAGGTCCATCATCATGAGGAGGTCTTTTGATTATTGCCATAAATATGCTGCTTTTATTTGTTATTATCAAGTATGTTCTTTAGTCTGCCAATGAGGCGGTCACTCAATATTTGTCTCCGAAGTTCGGGATCGAGGTCCACATTCACCGACTCCCAAAGGTCAAACTCACCTTTATGATGGCAGTGCGGACACTCTATTTGTTCTTTATGATACCTTGACATGGGCTATATGTTTTATATTAGTTGGAAGATCTTAAACAATCCGTTATCTTATCTCAGCAAATGACCAGCAAATAGAATCTACGTTATAAAGCATTGATACTCCATGTTAGCCCTAGTACATGGTGCACTTCAGCAAATGGCCAGCAAATAGAAATCGGAATATAACCGAATTATAACCGAATTATAACCGAATTATAACCGAATTATAACCGAATTTCAATGTAATATGCTTGATAATGAACTACTTTGCAAATTCATCCATGAATTATAGCCGAATTATAACCGCAGTTTAGTCAATCCTATTTCGGTTATTCTCCATGTTCTTCCTTCTATTTGAAGTAAGTCTGATACCCCCATCTTAGAGAGCAAACGCCCTAAATACCTTTTCTTTGAAGTAGCATTCATTGAAGCAGGAAGGTTCTTGTGTAAGGCTTCATAAACATCTGCCAACTTAAACCCTTCATTACCAGCATCCCTTGCTAATTGCAGAATGGTTTGCTCAAGCAGTTTTTCCTCAAGCCCCTTTTCCTTGGTGTAATGTCCAATTTGATGCGTCAACTTAGCGACAGTTAGCGAAATAATATAGTTGGGCGAACGTCCTTCTATGAGTCCTTTCTCCTTCAAATGCTTGATGGCATCTTTGGTGACAGGACGATGCTTTTGAATGGCATCCAACCAAACACATTCTTTTAGCGTCAAGTCTGTGTTTGTTTTCAGTAGAGAACTATACTTTTCATCAAGCATCTTACCGTAAATGGTCACGTCAACGCTACGCTTATTATTATCGATGTCATAGTCAGGCATTGGGAAATAGCGATTACGCTGTTCAGCAAAAATCTTTT
This sequence comes from Prevotella sp. ICM33, assembly GCF_000517825.1. Lineage (NCBI taxonomy): Bacteria > Pseudomonadati > Bacteroidota > Bacteroidia > Bacteroidales > Prevotellaceae > Prevotella > Prevotella sp. ICM33. Next base: position 81,063 of record NZ_JACD01000006.1, on the reverse strand, counting down.
TGATGCCACGTCCTACGGTATCAATCATGTTGAAGTTTACCATACCTGTGCAAAGACATTCATTACGATAATGGCGCTGAGGGCCTTTATGCTCTAACGCATTCTCGATAGTACCGGGAATGAAGCTGCCGCCATTGCCATAGTACAGTTTGTCGTCGCCTTCCACAAACGAGATGCGTTCTTGAAGCGTATAGTCCTGATGAGCGATGCAATTATGGAGAGCTTCGCGTATGGTATAGTCGTCATACTGCTTCATGGTGTCAGGAAAGAGCGTACCACCAGGCAATTCACGCATGGTTTTGTTACGTATCTTGGCCAAAACTTTATCCACGGTCAAAATAAAGGGAATCGTGAAGTGTTCGTAGTCAATCACAGTCTCATCTTTATCTTCCCATGTCCATGTAATCTGCGCCACAGCGGGATGTATCTTCTGAAGTGAGAGAGGTTTGCCAAGTAGCAAGATGGCAGCACGTGTGAGTTGTCCGTCACGCATTACGCCACTATTAGAGAGAAATTCGTCTACTGTCCAACCATCTATTTCTTCAGCAGGAATCGAAGATTTATGTACCTTCTTATACATGATACGAGCGGTAGCAATAGCCAACTCATCAAGATCATCTATCGTTGCGTTAGGCACCAATTGTGCTGTCCAATCAGGATTTGGTGGCTGTTGGCGTATCTCGTCTTGTTTGGCTTGGTTGAGTGGTTTCAAACTCTCACCATCACGTCCGTATGCAATGCCCTTCCACTTCATTACGATGTTTCGAGGTGTGGCAGGAACCTTGAACAAGAGCACACGTTTGCCTTCCACCTCCAACGGAATAATCTCTCGAAAGATTAATCCGTCAGTGGTATGTTGCGACATATCTTGTTTCAATTTATTGAGTGCCACTTCACCATCTTTGAAGGAGGTACCAACAATCTCATGTTTCTTATCCCACACGCCAAACACAATCCAGCCAAACTCGCGTTCACGCAAGTTGGCTTCGTTGCTGAGGGCAGAGAAGTACTTGCCCAACTCATCCACATCAAAGTTGGTTTCAGCCTTCTTAAATTCTACCACTTCATTTTCGGCATGTTCCCAAAGGTGGGTGAATATTTCTATGTTTTCGTCCATACGCTAATTCTTTTTTGAGGAGGTCCAACTTTCAATTTCTTGTTCTACTATCAAGATGGCTTTTTCTTCTGCACAAAACGCGCGGTAGGTACAATCCTTATATTGTTTAATCAAAGCCGTAATCTCGTCGCTTAGCTCTTGGGTAGGCTTTACAACAGGAATTGATTCAACATGAAAAGGTTCAATACGTTCGATTACCGATCCATACTTCATTGATTGCATATAATCATTGGCTAAGGGCAGTTGAAGATATGCAAACAAGTATTCGGCTGTAAAAAGAGCGTCGTTAGATTCTATACGTATAATGTCTTGAGATCCGATAGCACCTTTGTCCTCATATTCTTTTGTTATGTATTTCACTTGACCTACAGAACCAGCGCAAGTAATCAATAACTGTCCCTCACGCAATTTCATCAAATCAACGAAAGGTGTTTTTGAACGAGAAAGGTGATCGCATCGCATAAAGGGATTAACACTGAATATTTCAGAGCCTTTGATGTATGGCAGACCTTCTTTCACATAGCATCGCTTAAATATCCCAGGTCTATAGATGTTTACATTACAGCTTCCAAGTTCAACGCAATAATCCTTCAGATATTCAAACATCAACACACTATTATTCATAAGAGCTGGAGGATCCAAACGGCATTGAAGAGAATTTCTAATGTCATGTATATTACGTGTGGCAGTGACACAGCCAGAAGTGGAAGCAAAATCATTATTGATATAATCAGACAATAGCTTTTTTGCAGTTTCCAATAAGCGGGTTGCTTCTTCTCGCAATCTTGCAGACTCTTGAATCAAATCATCTACTTCTTGCTGAAACGATTCAGGAAAAACAGGCACTAATATAGCCTTCGTCTGTATATCATTAATATGCTTAACCACACCCCCAAACTGAGATTGTGTAATCTGGTTATAACCATATATTCCCGAAAGAAATACATAAAGCGTCCCTTTGTTTACCTTATTGTCATTAGGTACAACCCGAATTAAATCGTGAGTTGCTATATGGTTTTCAAACGTTTTGTTTGTATAAGTTACATTGCCTAATGTACCAGAACATGTAATCAAAATCCAATCCTTTTTAAGAATCAAATTCTTTAGAGTCTTAGCTTGTTTATTTGATAAGAATCTACCCGTTTCAATGTTTGCTAATACAGTGTCAGATGCAGCTAAATAAGGCATACCATGTTCTTTGTCCTTTACAAAAACACGAGAAAAGATATTCCCTAAAAAGACTTGGCTCGCATTTTCACCCACAGTAGATAACTCATAAGGAGAGTGTGCAAGTTGTTCACGAGCCTGCACACCATCACTTAAATGAACGTCTGGGTCTATTCTATAACCAGAGCCAGAACGATGAAATACGTTCGAATTAATTATACCTATTTTCATTACTGATGCTCCTCCACAAATTTAGCATAAGCCGCAGCCACTTCGGGCAGATCGTCTGCCAAACGCTTGATGCGTTCACGGCGGCTGCGTACAATTTCGCGTCCGTTGTCGGCATAGGTTAGCCATTTCTTCTCGTGGGCAAAGAGAATCTCTGCACCATCTTCATCCTTCTTATAGATGGGCACACCACGACGGTCTTTGCCGACTTGCTCTACAATGGCCATAAACACATCGTAGTCTTCTTTATCCAAAGGAATTAGTAGTTCTTCGGCAGTCTTCTTTTGAAGGAAGAGCAACGATGCCTGTACACCCACCTGCGGCAAGAAGGTCTCAACGGGGAGGTCCACTGATGCCAAGAGCTTGAAGTGCTCTAAGATCCATTTACGCACACTCTCGGTGTTGGGGTTACCCAAAATGCCATCAGGTAGCACAATACCCATCTTGCCACCGGGCTTCAAGAAATTATAGCATGCCTCAATGAAGAGCACTTCAGGAGCATTGCTATTCAACGCATAGCGACGAGCAATCTCCACATCCACTTCCACTTTGGCTCCAAATGGCGGGTTGGTGAAAATCATGTCAAACTTGCCTTGTGCGTTGTCTGCCGACGTACCAAATGGGAAGTCCTTGTCCTTGCTGTATTTGATGCTCTCATTGACAGCTTCTGCAATAAGTGGACGGTCGGGCTTATCACCTTGCGGATAATCTAGTGAATTGATGTTGAAGATATTGCTATGACCATCACCTGCCATCACCATGTTCATGCGCGCTGCCTTCTTCAAGTCGGGGTCGAAGTCGAAACCGAAAATCATCTTTTCGGCATAGTTGCGTACCAAATCATCCACCTCGGGCGTATTAACACGTGCTGCCAAGCGCACATCGTCCAATTCAGGATAAAGGTTGCGTGTAATCTTGTGACGAACATGGTCGAGCACGGTCACCAAGAAACCGCCCGAACCACAAGCGGGGTCAAGTACACGGGTGTTTTGGTCGGGATCGAGCATCTCCACCATACACTTGATGATGTTGCGAGGGGTGAAGAACTGACCAGCCTCTTGTTTCAATGTGTTGCTCACAATGGTTTCGTAAGCCGTACCCTTTACATCAACCGTAGCATCAAGGAAAGAATACTTTGCCAACTCTGCTGCCACGAAAGCAAGGCCACGGTCGGAAAGCATAATCTGCTCCGAACCGTCAAAGACATCACGGAATACTTGGCTTTCTTTCAATTCTTCAAAAAGGCCACGAATGCGGTCGGCCACAGCCTTGCGGCCCTCTTCGGTAAACTGTTCTTTCACACCTACCCAAAAACGGCGACGGTAACTGATACCTTCTTTGGCATCCATATTGCGACGCTTTTCATCGTAGAGTTTGCAGAAAATGAGGTTCAACAATTCCCAAAAGGCCGTCTTCTTCATACCCTCATTGCCATAGATGTAGTCGTGGCAGCGCTTGAATGTCTTGATAAGCGACTCATTGGCCGGCTTACGCGGCATGGCACGGTCGCCCTGAGCTTCAAGGTCGGCAAGCGTTTGGCCATTGGCAGGAAAGTCCGAAATGTCTTGGGTCTCAGCTTGACCAAAGTCATCTTCCGTATAATAGCGATAATGCAAGTCCTCACCATTGGTCCAGCAGCCAAACTTACAGTCTGTGAAAGTAAGGATATTGTCGAGCATGGCATCCACGCCCTTCTTTGCATCGGTGGGCTTCACCTTTGCATCCTTAGCCACCACCACAAAGCGAATCAGATTCTCTACCACATGCGCCTTGCCAGCGTCAAAAATAGCCAAATCAACCGCTTGAGCCCGACTCTTATCAGAATCAGGTTCTTTATAAGTCACCCTAAAATCACGTTCCATGTCTTCAGGGGCAAATCCATATTCTTCAGCCATCATATCAATCATCGACTGAAGTGTGAGTTCTTTATCTGTAGCTTTCACAACCTTATTGGTGAGTGCACAAACCAGCTGGTTATCTTCCAATACCAGCTCGTCTTTTTCTTGTGCATTATCTACCGAAGTTGTCTTCTCTGCCATAATTTACAAAATTACTGTCTTTGTTCCACATAACCATATCCAAGTTTGTCCATCTGCTGATTTGCAGAAGATTAGTCTAGATTGGTCTTTATCTCACTCTTCGCAAGATGGAGCGCTCGCTGAGCCACACTGTCTGACTCGTCCTTTGTGACATTGATGATTTTATCTGCCGTCCACAAGGAACGCAGTTCATCCTCATCAACCTTGAGTATCTTCGCCATAGGCTCAATATACTCATCTCGGAAAGGTCGAATACCTCTCTCTATCCTGCTATACATCGGTGCATCCACACCAATTGCGTCTGCCATTTGACGCTGCTGTACATTCAGCTCTTCTCGGAGCTGCTTAATACGTGCGAGTAACATGTTTGAGTTTACCATGTGACCAAATTATATCATTAGTACTCTACAAAGATAACACATAATTGTCAAAAACAGACAAGTTTTATCCAAAATCTTCATTTTCAGCTTTATTTCCTTCATAAACATGCTATTCAGCATATATCTATGGCTATAACCTTATTATATAGCATCTTATCCATGTTAGTCCATGTTATATAGATTCCATGGTTATACGAAATGTTTGCTATAATTTTGCTTCCAAAAAGAACAAATAACCCCATAGCTGAACATTCTATCATCTTACTATTCTTAGGAGATATGCGATAGAATTCCTCCCAGCAATATATCAAATTTGGTATAAGTTTATAAATCTTTAATTTATTTTGGTTGCAAAGTTATATACTGGATATGCCAAAACGCAGCATATATTTAAAAAAGTAGTTATATTGTAGTTATTATATATCCTACATTATAACTACTCGTTAATCCTTTCTCTTTCACCGCTTTACCTTTAATGTAGTTATGTAGTTAGATATAACAGTGAAAGAAAAAGGATATAATCAGTAATCTGTATAACTGCCAATCAGCACCCCTGTACGCCACTTGTATCAACAATAATAGGAATGAATCTTGGCGCAGGAGATTGCAGCCTTTGGCAGAGATATTTCCTAAACATACCTGCCTCTATGCTGTCAAGATGAAAGGAAAGGGCGATGATAATGGGCAAGGGGCATAGTGGCGCATAACTCTCCACGTTATCCCCCTGCTTACTTACGCTACTGATGGCATTAGCTGCTTTTATCTCATAATGCTTCAAGCACATAGTCTGTTTTATAAGCCTGACCTTATGATTAATTTTCTGCCAACTAACATTGAAAAACCTTGCCAGTTCGCCCTCCGTCATAGCAACCTCTCCCTTTCCTTGACGAATAACACGCATACCATCGCTCCACTCAAAAAAACTTCGCACGATAGCTTTACTTATATTGTCATTGGACTGCTTTTCCTCTACCTTTCTCTGGTCGTCCTTTTGATGATGCTTTGCTTTCATATTTACACCTCTTTCATTGATTATCTGTTATCATTTTATGATGCCCGAAAGTTCATTTTCCCCTCTGACCTTACACCACTGTTTTATATGGTTCCTTTTCCATTATCTCATTAGTACACTTATGCTTGGCGATGAGCCTATCCATATCCTCCGAAATCTTGCAGTCGGTTACCTCCGCATAAATCTGCGTACTTACAATTGATGCGTGTCCCATCATCTTGGCGATGCTCTCTATGGGAATACCTGCACTTAGACACATCGTTCCGAAGGTATGTCTTCCCATGTGATAGGACAGACGTTGTTTGATACCACAAGCCTTGCCTACGATGCTTAACTTCGCTGCTAACACACTTCTGCTGCAATAAGGTTGAAAAATAAAGCGATTATCCATATCCGTGTTATTGCCTTCTTCTTTCACCGCTTGTAGCTGCCTTTGCTGCTCGATAATCGTCTTGGCAATGGGGTGTAACGGCACAATGAACTCCACCTTGGTCTTCTGACGCTCCTTTCTTATATACATCTGTCCGTCCGCTGCACTCTTGATATGCCCAAACGTCAAGTGTTCCATATCCGTAATGGCTAAACCTGTGAAGCAGGAGAAGATGAACATCCGTCTGGCAAGCTCGGCATCACTATCACATATCTTCATAGCCATCAGTTTTTTCACATCCCTCTTACTAAGAAAACGAATTGCCTTTTCTACCTTTTCATATTCTGCATGCTCAAATGGGTTATAACGAATGATGCGCTGACTTACCGCACGGAACATTAAACGGCTCAGCCAACAAAGATAGTTGTTGATAGAAGAACCTCTCAACCCTTTCTTTTTAAGAAAGAAGCGGTATTCCTCAAACAATTCCTCTGTTACGCTTCGGATTTCTATATCCTTACCGCCTAAGTCCTTTATAAACTCGCACAGCATTCTATTTGCATAGCAAAGGTTAGTGTATGTACCTTCTGCCTTTGATTTGCCCACACCTTCCTTTACCGATTGTAATTCTGCATTGCTAAGCTCCAACAAAGTGGTAGGAGAAGTTGCAATGCCCTGCAATCTGTTTTTAAGCAGTTCAGCACTTACCACTCCGTCTTTTAGGAGCAGTTCCTGATAGGTCTTTTCTACAAGTTCCCTGAATGATTGCAGGCGAAGATTGGTTTTCTTGTCCGTTGTTATTCCTTGTTTTGAGTTCCACTCCGCAGCCTTACATTCTTCGTTTGTGGTAATAACAGAGTTCTTGCCATCTATCGTGATACGGCAGAGTATAGAGGTCTGGCCGTTTGCTTTAGTCTTTTGTCTATTGATATAAAACAGTGTTTTGAATGTACTTCTCATAATGATTTTAGTTTTAATATGCCTATTGCTAAATACTCATCTGCATATCCTCCGTGAAAGAAAGGAAACGCTCAAACTCCACAAACAGCTTTTGTGGCGTAACCTTTGCATACCGTTCGGTCATACTCACGTTACTATGCCCCAACATCTTGCTCACCGTTTCTATCGGTACTCCTTGTTCAAGGGTAATGAGCGTGGCAAAGGTATGCCTTGCCGTATGCGTGGTAAAGGGAAAGGCTATGCCTGCTCTTAGGCGCAATGCTTTAAGATACGATTGATAGGTGGCATACTTCATCTGTGGCAGCAGCCTTTCCCTTTCATCGCTCTTGTATTTCTCTATTATCCTGATGGCTTCGGGTAGCAACTTGATACGGCAAAGTACTCCTGTCTTCTGCCTGTTGAACTTCAGCCAAAGACTTCCCTCATTATCACGGACAAGATACGACCTGTTTAACTCCATCAAATCGCAATAAGCTGCACCCGTATGGCAGGCAAAGACAAACAAGTCCCTTGCTGTTTCCATTTCCTCCTCCAACTCTCCAAACTGTATGTTCATTAGTTTGTCAAGCGAACACCTGTCAAGAGCTTTGGGTAGTTTCTTGTCGCCTTTGCTTACCTTGACTTTGTCAAACAACAAAATATCGGCTAATCCTTCACGGTAAGCCAATCTGCACACCGTTTTCAAATGGGTTGCAGCATTATAGAACGTACTTTCCTGAAACCCGCAAATCCCCATAAAGTATTGTTGGAAGTCGTAGATGAACTGCTCAGTAAGCTGTGAGAAAGCCAAATCAGAAACCTTATACCTACTTTTTATAAAGTTCTGTAAATGAGTACGAGTGGAATGGTAGCCAAATATGCTTTTTCCCTTTATGTCAATGCCTATATGGTTTTCTTTCTCTTTGATGAGTCTATCCAGTCTTTCAATAAGCATACACTTAGATTGAACGCTTCCTTGAAATTCCTCTTTTATATCAGTTGCATCAAATGGACAACCTTTGGATAGCAGAGACTGATAGGCTGTTTGGACGGATAGCAGAAGGATTTCCAATCTGCCGTTCACTTCCACCGCCTCACGGCTCTTTCCGCCCATTCTACGTTCACGGGGATTCCACAAATCGGGATTGCAGGACAGCTTGCAACTGAACTGCGCAATACTCTTTCCAAGCGTAATACGTCCCATAATGGGAGCTTTACCCTGCTTATCCTTTCCGCTCTTTTTGAGGTAGAGCAACACCTTCATCTTTTCTGTTTTCATACGCCTTAATTTTTATGGGCAAAGTTACCCGAATTAAAGCGTTCTTTACTTATGCAGAAAATTGCCGACCAATGCAACAGGCACACGAGAGAAAATAATTTCAGTTATCTACCTCTGCTTTTAGTTACCTACCTCAAATCTTGGTAATGATTTAGTAACTGAACTTTTGCTTAAATCCGCACTTTCCTGCCTTTTACAAATAGAGCAGTTTTATGCAAATTATTTCATATCCTGTTCATTATCAGTCAGTTTGCACAAACTTCGATTTTTCTTTATTTTCAAGGATTAGTTGCATTGCAAAAGGGCGTTAGTTGCATGCCAACTAACGCCCTTTTGGACCTCAATTAACGCCCAATTAGAACGCAATTAAGCATCTTTTAATTTTTAAGATGTGAATTTATTTTACAACATTCCACCTTGCAAGGCATCACCACTATGAAATACTCTCTATCAAAAGCCATATATTAAGTAAGGTGACAATGCCTGCCAACGAGTAAAGGAAGACCATATTCAACTTACTATTGGCATACTTACCCATCACACGCTTGGAAGATGTCAGACCAACTTGTAAGAAAACGGTGAAAGGAAGTTGGACAGAAAGGAACATCTGTGAGATAATCAATCCCTTAAATGGGTCACCAATAAAGAATATCATCAGAAGGGCAATACCTAATGAAAGCACAATTCCGGCAATAGAGTGCGTATCTTTTGCATTATATGACTCACCAAAAAGTCCAGAGAAGATACTACCCGCAGCCATTCCACTGGTTATCGTACTTGAAATACCCGCCAAAAGTAAGGCAATAGCAAATATATTCGCTGCATTATTACCTAACAGCGGTTGTAACATTGCTTGCGCCTGAGACAGTTCATCAACGTGCTGACCATGAGAGAAGAATGTACTTGCTGCCAAGAGAATCATCGCAGAGTTAATAGCCCAACCTACAATCATTGAAAAAAGGGTATCAACAAACTCATATTTCAACATGTGCTGGATACGCTTGTCACCCTCCAAATTAATCTCACGACTCTGTACAATCTCTGAGTGAAGGAAAAGGTTATGAGGCATCACAACCGCTCCCAACACACTCATGATAATCAAGAGAGAACCTTGTGGGACTGTTGGAACGAATGCTCCCTCAATAGCTGCAGGCCAATGAATATCAACGAGAAAGAGTTCATAAACAAACGAAAGACCTATCATTGACACAAAGCCAATGATAGCACGTTCCATCTTCTTATAGCTATTCGTAAAAAGCATTATCAATACAGCCACTGTTGTTAAGACAGAGCCTGTAGGAATACTAATACCAAAGAGCATTTGTAGTGCAATAGCACCACCAAGAATCTCTGCTAAAGAGGTAGAGATACTGGCAAGAATTGCACTCAAGATGATAGGACGACCTATCCATTTAGGTGCATACTTAACTGCTGCTTCACTGAGACAGAGTCCTGTCACAATTCCAAGATGAGCAACATTATGCTGTAAAGCTATAAGCATAATTGTCGAAAGGGTTACTACCCATAACAAAGCATAGCCATACTCTGAACCAGCAGCAAAGTTACTTGCCCAGTTTCCTGGGTCGATAAAGCCTACGGTCACCAACAAACCGGGACCAATAAACTTAAATATATCTAAGGCTCCCAACACACGTGGGTGGTCCTTACGTTGTAGTTCTTTTAATATATTCTTCATTCTAATTAAGTTTTATGCAAAGTTACAATATCTATATGACAAACTACAAGATGATAAGAGAATATTGAAAAAAATACAAACAATTAGGTAGGTGGATTTAAGGAAAGTTCGTTTCAAACTAAATGTATAATATTACCATATACTATTCTCCAATAAAACGAATAATAAAAGGTTGGTACGAAGCGTTAAAATGTACTTTGAATGGTCACAATAACACCTAAGTTTAAATCAGAAAGTCGCTTAAAAGAACTATAAAGAAAAATATAAGACTTTGTTTAAGAAACCTAAAACGAATCTACAAAATACTGTAAACAAAATTACAGAACCAAAAAGTTACTAAAAACAAAAATGCCCTACGCTTCACAGCGATGGGCATTCAATCTCAATAGGTATTAGTTTCTTTAAGGTAAAAAGATTGTATTCAGGATAACGTTTGCAAAGATAGGGCATTATTTTTATATGTGCAAACTTTTATGCAACTTTTTTATTAATAATGAAACATTTGTTATCAGACATACACCTATCTCTGAAAGCCGTTCACATTCACTTTTATTAAACACTTTAAAAAGATAAAGAAAATTGGTTTTATTTCGTTACTGAAAATATACAAAACATTATAAAACATTACTCGAAAAGCATTTTGCATGAATAATTTCAAACTGCATAAAAGAATATACATTATTATTTAGAACAAAGTGCATCATAAACAAGAAAAAATGAGTAACTTTGCAGCATAATAATAAATAGGAAAATATGACTACGATAGAGAACAACACCAATGAGGAGAAGCGTAGCTTGAGCTTCGTAGAACAACTGGTAGAGGAAGACCTCGCAAAGGGTAAGAATGGAGGACGTATTCAGACACGTTTCCCGCCAGAGCCAAATGGCTATCTTCATATTGGTCATGCGAAAGCGATTTGCATGGACTTTGGTGTAGCTGAAAACTATAAGGGAATTTGTAATCTTCGTTTTGATGATACAAACCCAAGCAAGGAGAATAACGAATATGTAGAGAATATCCTTCATGATATTAGCTGGCTTGGCTTCAAATGGGGTAACATTTATTATGCAAGTGATTACTTTGAGAAGTTATGGGACTTTGCTGTTTGGATGATTAAGAAGGGCTTGGCGTATGTTGATGAGCAGACTTCTGAGCAGATTGCGACACAGAAAGGTACACCAACAACGCCTGGTACTGCATCACCATACCGTGATCGTCCTATCGAGGAAAGCCTTGCTTTGTTTGAGCAGATGAACACACCAGAGGCTGTTGAGGGAAGTATGGTGCTTCGCGCGAAGCTCGATATGGCTAATCCTAACATGCACTTCCGTGATCCAATCATATATCGAATCATTCAGATTCCACATCATCGCACAGGTACAAAGTGGCATTGTTATCCAATGTATGACTTTGCACACGGACAGAGTGACTACTTTGAGGGTGTTACCCACTCTATCTGTACACTTGAGTTTGTGCCTCACCGTCCTCTCTATGATAAGTTTATTGACTTCTTAAAAGAAAGTGATGGCACCGATGATAACCTATCAGATAACCGCCCACGACAGATTGAGTTCAACCGCTTGAACCTTACTTATACAGTAATGTCAAAGCGTAAACTTCATACATTGGTTGATGAACATCACGTCAAGGGATGGGATGATCCACGAATGCCGACACTCTGTGGTATGCGTCGTCGTGGTTATTCTCCAGAGTCTATCCGTAACTTCATTGATTCTATTGGCTATACTAAGTTCGATGCACTCAATGATGTAGCGTTGTTGGAGGCTGCTGTACGTGATGACTTGAACAAGAAGGCGACACGTGTTAGCGCTGTTCTCGACCCTGTAAAGCTTGTTATAACCAACTATCCAGAAGGAAAGACTGAGGAGATGGAGGCTATAAACAATCCAGAGAATGAGGCAGATGGTTCACATACTATCACCTTCTCAAAGAATCTTTGGATTGAACGTGCTGACTTTATGGAGGATGCTCCAAAGAAATTCTTCCGTATGTCTCCAGGTAAGGAAGTAAGATTGAAGAACGCTTACATCGTTAAGTGTACTGGTTGTACTAAGGATGCTGAGGGCAATATCATTGAGATTCAAGCAGAATATGATGCTGACAGCAAGAGTGGTATGCAGGGTGCTGACCGTAAGGTGAAGGGTACTCTCCACTGGGTAAGTGCTGACCACTGCTTAAAGGCAGAGGTACGTGAGTACGACCGCTTGTTCAACGTAGAGAATCCTGCTGCTGACGAGCGTGATTTCCGTGAGCTTCTCAATCCAGAGAGCCTTACTGTACACACTGAGTGCTACGTTGAACAGTATCTCGCTGAGAAGAAACCGGGTGATTACCTACAGTTCCAGCGCACAGGTTACTTCATGCTTGACCCAGATACAACAGCCGACCACCTCGTGTTTAATAAGACTGTTGGCTTGAAGGATACTTGGGCAAAGAAGACCAAAGCATAACTAAAGTAAAATAAGATTTGGATATATACTATCAGAGTGATAAATTCAAGCAAGTCCTTCATAGATATGAAGAACTGCAAAAAGACAACATCAGCGAGTTCCTCGACCCTGAGGAACTGACTGATGTTGCTGAATATTACCACTATATTGGTGAAGATCATAAGGCTTTAGACGCTATCGATTATGCCACCCGCTTGTATCCAACAGCCACTACTCCACTTGCTTTCAAGGCACGTTTAGCATTATTCATCGACGAAGACCCTGAGATTGCTAACGAGATAGCAGATATGATTGTTGACAAGAGTGACTTGGATTATCTCTATCTTAAGGCTGAAATCATGATTGTTGACAATAAGGTAGGCGAAGCAGATGACTTCCTTCAAAGCCAGTATGACGAGGTTATCTCACAAGAAGACCGCGAAGATTATGTCCTTGATGTTGCTGCTCTCTTTTCCGATTATGAGGAAAATGAATATGTAGAGAAATGGTTGAGCCGCTCAACAAAGACAGAAGATAACGATTATAAGGAACTTCGTGCGCGTCTTCTCAAAAGCCGTGGGAAGTATAAAGAGAGTGAATCCATTCTCAATGAGTTACTTGATACCAATCCTTATTCTGGTCCTTACTGGAACCAGTTAGCCCAGAATCAGCTTTTAAGGAATGACATAAAGGATTCAATCACATCAAGTGAATACTCCATAGCTATCAACCCTGATGATGAAGAAGCTATCCTCAACAAGGCCAACGGACTCTTTACACTTGGGAATTATGAGGAATCTCTGAAGTACTACGAGCGTTATAAGAAGCTCTGCCATAATCAAGATACAACTGTCGTTGATGTTACTATCGGACATATACATCTCATGCAGGGCAATGCTTCAGAAGCGCAACGATATTATCATTTGGCTTTAGCAGAAACACAGAGCAAGAGTCTGACACTCATCCATATTGGTATTTCAACCTTTGACAATGGATATGTCGAATATGCTTACAACATCTTTAGTACGTTATTACCAGAAATGGATGACGACTGGGACATCGGCTTCGCATACCTCGCACGCTGTTGTTATGAATTAAAGCTAAAAAAGGAGTTCAATATATACTTGCGACAAGCCGTTGAAAGGAATCCAGAGGAGAGTATAGAGGTACTATCAGACCTCTATCCAGAAGGAACAAGCCCACAAGACTACCCCAATATTCGTATTTTATAACAAACAGAATTATAATTAATAACATATCATTATGAGTTTTATCACATCCATGCTTGGACATCTCAACTATGGCACCATCTTTATTTTGATGCTTCTTGAAAGTACGGTTATCCCTGTACCATCAGAATTAGTTGTTGCCCCAGCTGCCTATCATGCTGCCGCAGGCAACCTTGATATATGGTTGGTAATTCTTTTCTCCACTTTAGGAGCAGACGTTGGTGCAACTATTAACTATCTTGCAGGATGGTATCTTGGTCGCCCTATCATCTATAAGTTTGCCAATAGTAAGTGGGGACACTTGTGTTTATTGAATCAAGAGAAAGTTGAAAAGAGCGAACGATACTTCGATGAGCATGGTATGGTGGCTACAATCACTGGCCGTCTCTTGCCAGGTATTCGCCATCTTATCTCCATTCCAGCAGGATTGGCGAAGATGAGCTACTGGAAGTTCTTGCTTTATACTACTATAGGTGCAGCCTCATGGCACACTATTCTTGCACTTTTAGGACATTACATGCACTCTTTTGTACCAGAAGATCAGCTCCAAGAGAAGATTTTAGAGTATGGAGAGTATATTAAGTTTGGTCTTATCTTCTTGGTAATTGTTGTTTGTTTTTACTTCCTTGTTAAGTGGTATGTAAAGAAAAAGAAGAACAACAAGAACCATTCACAGCAGGTATAACCCTATATAATAATATTCTACCACAACACTTTTTTATGACTTCAAACGAGAAATACATAGAAGATATAGCTAACGAGCAACTTCTTTCAGATAAAGAAGAGCAGGAGTTAGCAGAGAAGATAAAGGTTGGTGACGCAAGAGCTTTGGAGAAGTTGACCAAGGCTAACTTGAAGTTTGTTGTTTCATTGGCTCATCAATACCATAACCGAGGATTGGGTGAAGACGACCTTATCAGTGAGGGAAATATTGGTATGATGTATGCCGCACAGAAGTTTGATGGTTCAAAAGGTGTACGCTTTGTTGTCTTTGCGGCTCCTTACATCCGTAAAGCTATGGAAGAGGCTATCAAAGAGCAAGCAACACTCTATAAACTGCCTAAGAACGAGACAAGTAGATTTGAACAGAAGCGTTCACATGCTATCTCTATTGACCAGCCTGTACCAGTAGGTAGCAATAATAACTTCACACTTCAGCATATCCTTGAGAATGAAAATGCCAAGCATGCTGACGAACATCTTAACCAAGAAATCCTCAGCAATGAAATCCAAAAAGGATTAGATGTACTTAATGAACGTGAAAAAAGGGTCATCACTTATATCTATGGATTGACTGGAGCACACTATACGATGGCAGAGATTGCGGAGGATATGGGATTAAAACGAGAACGTGTACGCCAGATTCGTGACAAGGCTTTGCGCAAACTTCATAAGAAGATGAAATAAAAGCAGCACAAAGCTGAATAGGATTCATCGAATAATAATCGTACGAAACCAGTCACGAAGAACACCACCATATTGGTCTTGGCTGTCAGCACAAAGTACTATAACTTGGCTTCCGTCTGCAAGGCGGGGGCCAAGACACATACCCTCATAGTTAGCAAGATTCTGACGAAGCAGTCCTAAGGAGGTTTTCCACGTTGCAATCAAAGTCTTCTGCATATACGGGCTATCTGTATCAAGTGCTTTTTCTTGACTGATAGTCACAGACTTCACTGGGTCAACACAATAAATCTTATTCTCTACAAACGAACCAATTTTACTTGAGGTTACCACAAATTCACGCTCTAAAACGAGTAATTCTCCATCATCTAAAGCTGCCATTGCTGGCACACCCATTGCATAATTAGACACAGAAGGCTGACTCTCCGCAGCATCCATCAAATAAGCATACTGTTCTTGAGGAACGAAAGAGTCATCGAAACTTTGAAAACGAAGTCTATTCTTCACTTGATTCTTTGCATTAGCTTGTTCTCCATCTATCTTCAACGTACTTTCAGAAGTCGTCCAAAAACGATGCGTATAGGCATTGTAAGTTAGTGCTTCAAAACTATAAGCAGGTATAGCCATACTGAAAACGGAGGGAATAGTAAGCTTCCGACCCGTCAGTTTACCATTCATTCCATATTCTAAGATACTATTATCTGTTTCACGGGATATAAACAACGTGCTGTCCTTAGGAAAGAAAGCTATGCCCTCTTCATCTTTATTCAACTCGCCCGATGATTGGAAGCCCTCATTCACAACGTCTTTAATATCTCCACTAACAGAATCTAACTGTATACGAAAGCGAAAGAAGCCACTTTCAGACGTCTTATCAGAAACCACTGCATAACGATCACCACCCAGCCATGTCAACCCGCTATAGTTTCCTTTAGGAACTGTACGCTGAAAGTAATGCTGTGGATTGAGTCTGACAAGCTGTTGAGCTTGTGCAAAAAGCGTAAATGGAAAACAGAAAACAAAGAATAAAATATGCTTGAGTTTTAGTTTCATAACCATGATTTTTTGGTTTTAAGCCGTCTAACAATGACTTCCTTTTATCTTAATCAATAAAGTCTTATTATACAAGATAAGGTCAATTAACATCCTTCCTATCCTTGGCACATACTGTGCGAAGGCTTCGCACGAAGCGTGCGGAGGGTGAACACCAATGGTGCGGGGACCTAACACAGTACAAACGAACCTCAGAAAGAGAACGAAAAGTTGGTTAACTCAATCAGACAACAGCCTTCTTAATCGTTAAACAAGCTATTAGTACATCTCACATAGCCCTCTTGTTATAAAAGAGATATGCGTAGGTCTCGTTTATAAAACAAGTACCTACGCAAGCTATTAATTTACGAATTCAAATTGAATAAGCCTATCCTTCTCCTGTAAACTGCTTCAGACGCTGCTCTTCAGAAAGGCGACAAATAAGCAATTTACCATCCTGTTCAGCTACAATATAGCCGTCAAGACCTTGGATAACAACCTTACGCTCCTCCGTTGTATGAACAATACAGTTCTTACTATCAAACAGATGAACATCTTTACCAATAACAGCATTACCGTAAATATCATGCTGTGTCTGGGCAAGCAACGATCCCCAAGTTCCTAAATCACTCCATCCAAAGTCTGCAGGGCATACAAATATCTCTTCAGCCTTTTCCATAATAGCATAATCGACAGAGATATTCTCACACTCTGGATAAACCTCATCAATTACGTGTTGTTCATCGGCTGTATCTAAGACATCCATGATACGCTCGAAAATTCTTGCTATACTTGGCTGATAAATACGGAAAGCATTGACAATAGTAGAGGCACTCCAGATGAAGATTCCTGCATTCCAGAAGAAGTTATTCTGCTTGATATATTGTTCTGCTGTTGGTAAATCTGGCTTCTCACGGAACTGATCAACACGATAAATCTCACGATTACGCGCTGAAGCTGTTGAAAGGTCAGCTTGTATATAGCCATAACCCGTCTCTGGGCGTGTTGGTTTCATACCCAAAGTAACCACAGCATCCGTTTCTGCAGTAAACTTCAAACAGTTAGAAATAACACGTTTGAACTCAGTTTCATTGGTCACAATATGATCACTTGGTGACACCACGATATTAGCCTTTGGGTTCTCTTTCTTGATACGCCAACTCACGTATGCAATACAAGGTGCTGTATTACGACGGCAAGGCTCGCTCAAGATATGATTCAAAGGTATCTCTGGGAGCTGTTCATGAACTAAAGAGACATACTTTTGGTTCGTGACAACCCACACATTGTCAGAAGGAACAACACCTGCAAAGCGATCATAGGTCAACTGGATGAGTGATCTACCTACTCCTAAGACATCAATAAACTGCTTAGGACGGTCTGCAGTACTCATCGGCCAGAATCTACCTCCTACGCCACCTGCCATAATGACGAGATGATTATCAGTTTGCGCCATAACTTATTATCAAAAAATTAATATGATTGCAAATATACAAATAAAAATGAATAACGACAATTATTAATGTCGCTTTTTCTTTTTTAGTGATGCTAAGCAAGGATTACTGCGGTAATAAAGCTATAAAATCAGAAATCAAACAGATTCAGACTTCTATCTTCAGTAGGCTTTTCTTTAGGAGTTTCTACCTCATCATGAAACTGAAGAATCAGTTGTTGAGACAACTGGTTATTCTCATTTAGCCTATAAACTCCTTTCCTACTCTTTTCTATAAGAGAGTTGCAAGACTTGCTATTCTTCAAGAGATACATCTGTACATACTTGTGTACGTCTTCTTGATTAAGCGAATTGAAAAGCGAATTACAAGCATTAAAAACATGACGGGAGACTTTCTGAACTGAAAGTCCCTCGTTTCCTGCTTCAGCAAGAACTCGTAATATTTCCTTATCGTATTGCATACAAAAAGGGAGCCTATACCTTTATCATACAGACTCCCCCTCCTGTGTTATAATAATTACTCTAATTATGCAAGAGCAACTTTGTCGTTTTCACCTTTAACTTTGCCCTCCTTAAAGAGCCAACCAATGCCAAGATAAACCTCCTCAGTGCTAATATTAGCAGCCTTAGCAATCTCAGCAACTGTCAAAGCCTTGGCTTCAGCAGCAAGAGCATTATAAACATCGCCAGCCTTAAAACCGACATTCTCTGCATTAATAGCTACAACTGACTTCTTAGCAGGAGCTTTCTTAGCAGGAGCCTTCTTTGCTGCTTTAGGAGCAGACTTAACTTCTTTCTTTTCTGTCATAGTTTTACACAATTAAAGTATAGTTCAAACAATCGAATAATTATTTATATGTATCAATCTACTTAAATAATGCAAACATACAAAAGAGTTGTTAGCTTTCTTCTGGTGAATGCTATTTATTTGTTGCAAAAGTACATCAAATATTCCAATGTGTCAAATACTTACGACGAAAAGTAACAGATAATGAACGCTTTAACTCCTTCAGAGAGATTTTATTGACTTAAGTCAACCAAAAAGAGTGTTATGCCTTCAAATCTA
The DNA here is from genome assembly GCF_000517825.1 of Prevotella sp. ICM33. Lineage (NCBI taxonomy): Bacteria > Pseudomonadati > Bacteroidota > Bacteroidia > Bacteroidales > Prevotellaceae > Prevotella > Prevotella sp. ICM33. The sequence goes on along the minus strand of NZ_JACD01000006.1, from coordinate 62,201 downwards.
ACTTGATTTCCAATTCGTCCAACTGCTTCTGATCAATAAACGAAGGAGCATCCAACATGACATCACGTCCACTATTATTCTTAGGGAATGCGATACAATCACGAATTGAATCGAGACCTGCCATGATGCTAACAAAGCGATCAAGACCGAAAGCAAGACCTGCATGAGGTGGTGCACCATACTTGAAAGCATTCATCAAGAAGCCAAACTGTGCCTTAGCACTCTCTGGTGTAAAGCCGAGAACCTCAAACATCTTCTCCTGCAACTGAGTATCGTGAATACGAAGTGAACCACCACCAACTTCGATACCATTGCATACAAAGTCGTATGCCTTTGCTCGTACCTGCTCTGGATGCTCATCCAACAACTTGATATCATCAGGATTAGGCATTGTAAATGGATGGTGAGTAGCCATCAAACGCTGCTCTTCATCACTCCATTCGAACAATGGGAAGTCGACAATCCAAAGACACTTAAATACGTTCTTATCGCGAAGTCCTAAGCGATCGCCCATCTCAAGACGCAGAGAACAAAGCTGAACTTGTGTCTTTCTAACATTGTTACCAGAAAGAATCAACACAAGGTCGCCATCCTTAGCACCTGTTGTTTCCTTAACTTTTAGCAACTGCTCCTCTGTATAGAACTTATCAATAGAACTCTTAATAGTACCATCTGCATTGTACTTAATGAATACAAGCCCCTGAGCACCTACCTGTGGACGCTTCACAAAGTCGGTCAATTCGTTAAGTTGCTTGCGGCTATAGTCAGCACAACCAGGAACAACAATACCTCCAATGTAAGCAGCCTCATCAAATACAGAGAATGAACCTGTACCCTTCAAGTCGTCCATCAACTCTACGAACTCCATGCCGAAACGCAAGTCTGGCTTATCAGAACCATAACGCTTCATAGCATCATGCCACTTCATCTGCTCCAACTTAGGAAGCTCTACACCGCGAATCTCACGGAAAAGATGACGTGCCATCTCCTCAAACAGATTGATAACATCATCCTGATCAACGAATGACATCTCACAGTCTATCTGTGTAAACTCTGGCTGACGGTCGGCACGTAAGTCCTCATCACGGAAACACTTAGCAATCTGGAAGTAGCGATCAAAACCCGCAACCATCAACAACTGCTTCAATGTCTGTGGACTCTGTGGGAGTGCATAGAACTGACCTGGGTTCATACGTGATGGTACAACGAAGTCGCGTGCACCCTCTGGTGTTGAGCCAATGAGGATAGGTGTCTCAACTTCCATAAACTGTGCTGCATCGAGGAAGTTACGAATAAGAATCGTCATGCGGTGACGTAATTCCATGTTCTTGCGCACTGCCTCACGACGAAGGTCTAAATAGCGATATTTCATACGGAGGTCATCACCACCGTCTGTGTTATCTTCAATTGTGAAAGGAGGAGTTTCTGAACTACTAAGCACCTTCAACTCCTTAGCAATAATCTCTATATCACCTGTAGGAATCTTGCTATTCTTACTCTGACGCTCATTAACAACACCCTTAACTTGAATGCAATATTCACGTCCTAACTTGTTAGCTTCGCCACAAAGGTCTGCATTATCGGCCTCATTGAAAACTAACTGGGTAATACCATAGCGGTCACGAAGGTCGACAAAAGTCATACCTCCCATTTTACGTGCGCGCTGTACCCATCCAGCGAGGGTCACTTCCTTGCCTGCATCCGAAAGGCGCAGCTCTCCACAAGTATTTGTTCTATACATATCTTATTATATGTTTATTATATTTCGCTTCTGCAATTATCCCCAAAAGGGAAATCAAACGTAATTGTTTGATTTTGATAATCTCCTGCAAAGATACGAACTTTAAATTAAAAATGGGAAACACCTTATAAAAATATAAAGAAAGTTCTGTGGAATTATTGTTAAGTCTGCTATCTGAAAGGCGTTAAAATAACAATATCTCCTTAATTATTGTGAAATTATAATGAAACTATAAACTTTCTCATTACTTTTGCATCGAACTTAATAAATATCAATTAAACAAAGACGACATGAAAAAGTTCTTATTAATGACAGTGATGTTAGTTTTCGGACTGACATTTGCAGTAGCACAGAATCAGGCAGAAATTAAATTTGATAAGGTAACTTACGACTTCGGTACTTTCTCTGACGACAACCCAGTGCATAAAACAACATTCACATTCACAAATGTTGGAAAGGCGCCATTGGTAATTAATCAGATCGTTGCAAGTTGTGGATGCACTATTCCTAACTACGATAAGAGACCGATTGCACCAGGTCAGAAAGGTACGATTGACGTGACATACAACGGAACTGGTAAGTTCCCTGGACACTTCAAGAAGAGTATTACCGTACGAACAAATGGAAAAGTAGAAATGACCCGACTATATATAGAAGGTGTCATGACTGGTAAATAAAAAAACAAATTAAAATAATAGAGCCAACTTTTACGCATCTGTAAAAGTTGGCTCTATTGTTTTGTAAACACTGAATGACTAAGTGTTTTGTCATAAAAATTCACAAGTCCTATTTATATTGATGCTTAATTGCATTCGAATTAAGCACCAATTGACTTCTAAAAGATGCCCTTTTGGAGTCTAACTAACGCCCTTTTGAACCCTTATTAAGCACCTTTAACAACACAGCTTTACAACAAACTGATATACTGATAGTTACAAAGTCGATAAAAAGACGTACATCCTTAGGCTCTTAAGAGTAAATTACCCTAATCGTTGTAAAGTATTTTCACAACTTAATCTTCATCTGGAGTATGAAGAATAATACTTGTTGCACCAATCGTAAAGAGCGTACCACCTTCAATAACACGACGCTCACGGTCGCCAAGAATCACATTGTCTACAAACGTACCCGTATAAGAAGGACCATCACGCAACACATATTGCAATTTACCATACTTATTCTTACTAATAGTAATAGAGCAGTGCGTCATGTCAACACTTGGGTCAACCGTCTCAATCGGACAGTTAATTGGATTTCCCTTCATATAACGTCCGATAACATTTTCACCCATCTGTAGAGGAATTACTTGGCGAAAATGAAAGACGTTTTCAATCACGTGAAGAGAGCCATACTTGTTCTCTGATTCTTCATCTGCAGGAGTATCGTTTTCCTCTTTTTGTGTCTTACGAAGTTTAGAAACTCCTATACGGATTCCAAACTCCTTACTACACTGAGGACACTGGAAAACAAGACGTTGTCCCGACTTATATTTTGTTTCATCAAAAGTTATGAAGTTATCACACTTCGGACATCTTACACGCTTCATATATAATAAAAGTAATTTTAATAAAAATGCCCCTCACCTCAGAAGAGGATAAAGAGGCTCTCATGGAGAAACATACAAGGCTAAACATAAATAAGCAATGAAAAGCCTTCTCTCTAAACTTTATTGTATTGGATTCTATGTGAAAGAAAAATATATCTGCCCTACCCTTTCATTGTATGTGAGCCTATCTTACTTTCCAATTTCTATCACCCAAGCTTCCTTAAAATCTGTAGTTTTATTGATAAACTTCATCTTTTCATAAGCTTCCTTTTGACTTGAGAAATAGCCATAAAGAACCTTTATGCTTTCAGCTCCTTCATAGACACGCGCATCAGAAAGTCCACTCTTTTGCAATTTATGTACAAAAGCACGTGCATTACTTTCTGTTACATGGCTTGCCATAACAATTGCCCAATAATGAGAAGTAATAGTAGGAGTTGTCTGCTGCAGCTTAACACCTGACACTTGATTGGTAGGCGTTAATGTATTTAGTTGCTGAGAAGCATTTGACGTATCGTCAGAGTCGAAGATATTATAAAGAACTCCGCTCTTTATTTGCTGTTTATCATTTGCACCTTGACGGTTAGAGCCAGGGAAAGCTACAAGGAAGACCGCAGTAAGGAAGACTGCTGCAGCAGCTACATTGCGCACTGCACGCATACTGATACTAAGACGTTTATTCGCGGTATCTGAGTCATCAACAAAGACAACACCCTGCTTTTGTGTCTTAACCTCAATCGTTGTAGGTGCAGACTGCTTCTCAGCAACAAACTTAGTGAAGTTAAAGCTACTCAAACCATAATATAATGGCGTAAGAATACCACTTTCAAAAGGTTCAAACTCTAAATTACCTTCACTATTTCTTGATAGACTTCCAAGGTCATTCAGTTCAAATAATCCTTCCTCATCTAATGCTTGATAAATCTCATCAACCTCCTTTTCTATCTGTGCTAAAGCCTCAGGATAGCTTAATTCATAGGCATCAACATAAGATTGTACCAACAAAGAGTCGTTCATTCGCAGCTGTGCATTAAAGCCGAGTGTGCGATAAGGTGGCAGAAACAAGCCATCCTGCTCATCATATCTTGCTGAAACATGATGGGCAACAAAGCCACCTAAGCCTGGGACAATGACACAGTCATTCTCCAACAGAAGTATCTCTATATGTCGGTCGAGTTTTATCACGCTTGCAAAATTAAGTATTTTATTTGGAAGTGGCAAGTCCCCAACGTTAAATTCTTATTTGAATAATGAAAAAGGGAATAATCCTTCCGATAATCGATAAAACTTACTATCTTTGCAATAAGAACTAAAAATAAAGTAATGGAGTTTATTAAGACAGAAATTGATGGCGTTTGGATTATTGAACCTAAGGTGTTCAATGACGACAGAGGTTATTTCTTTGAATCATTCAAACAGGCTGAATTCGACAAAAACGTTGGTTATCATGTTGATTTCATACAGGACAACGAGTCTAAATCAAGCTATGGTGTTCTGCGTGGACTACATTATCAAGAGGGTGATACCGCACAGGCTAAGCTGGTGCGTGTAATCAAAGGTAAGGTAGTTGATGTGGCTGTTGACCTTCGCAAGAGCTCACCTACATTCGGAAAGTATGTTATGGTTGAGCTGTCTGACGAGAATAAGCGTCAGTTCTTCGTACCACGCGGCTTTGCACATGGCTTCCTCGTTCTTTCTGATGAGGCAATCTTTACTTATAAGGTGGACAATGTTTACTCTCCACAGACTGAAGCAAGCCTTCGTTGGAATGATGAGACAGTAGGTGTTAAGTGGCCTATCGATGCAAAGGATGTCATACTTTCAGACAAAGACCTTAACAAGGGACTGTCTTTGAAGGACGCAAAAGTATTTGAATAAACACCAAAATCATTTACAATATCGGGCGCAGTGATAATGCGTCCGACATAACAAATTTATTTACGAACGTACAATCGGAGCGTTCTACTATGTATCAGTAAAGATGAAACAGAAGTTATTTGTCTGCATATTGACGTTACTGGTTCTTTTAACGGCTTGCCACAATCGTGGAGCTGACTATCAACGGCAAAACGAGGACAAGCAAGCAAAAGAGATGTTGCAGGGCTTATGGACCAATGGAGAGAACAGTGATCCTGCTATGTTAGTAAAGGGAGATAGCATCTTCTACCCTGACTCTGCAAGTATGCCTGTACGCTTCTGGATTTATCAAGATACAATCTACCTGCAAGGTCAAAACATTCATGGCTATAAGATAGAAAAACAGGCTGCTCACCTACTGAAATTTGCCAACCAAAATGGTGATGAAGTAAAGTTGATAAAGAGTAATGATAAAGCGCTCTATTCTGCTTTTAACTATCATGTTTACGCTATGAACACCTTTTTGGAGCAATCACAAGATACCGTTATCCGTACAGACTTAGGTTATTTCCAAAGTAAAGTTCATGTACAAACGACCTCCGACAAAGTGGTTAAATCGACTTATAATGATAATGGAGTAGAAGTTGACAACATCTATCTTGATAATGTTGCATCACTGAGATTGTACAATCATGGTACTCCTGTCTTTGCACATGACTTCCGTAAACAGGAGTTCCAATCGCTTATCCCTAAGACTTTCCTCTCTGGTAGCATCCTGCGTAAGATGTATTTCACGCATGCTGATGCCAAAGCACTCTACTATTATGTCATTATCGGAATCCCTGATGCCGACACAACATACGTTATCGAACTGAGAGTAACTCCTGATGGAAGAATGAGTAAGAAGTTAAGGTAATATTGATTATCACTGACAGATAATCAAAAGAAAAACAAATCCATATCCGCACTTAGTTACGTTTGTGATTAAGTGCGTTTTTTTAATACAACCTAATTAAACAGAAAGAAGAAACTACACTATATAAAATACTATTTATCAAACGCATACGTCTTCCTAATCACAAAGAGACTTATGCCAATTAGATAACTTTTGCATACTTCTCGACGATAAGTTACCTTTATCCTTACAATAAACTTGTGTGGTGTTAAGCCTCCGCACGTATAGTGTTAAGCCTCCGCACCACATGTGCGGAGCACCCGCACAACAAGAGAAAGATGTATATAAGTTCGTCTATTACTATCCATTTCACACGAACATACCGATAAAAGGACATGTACACGGTGTGTTTATCACAAGTTACTCAGATTTTATCAAGAATTAGCAACATTGTTCAAAAGTAATTATTATATTTGTATCTGTTTTAATACCTTAAGTATAAGATGCTGGTCTGAAAGCAAACAAATTCTTATCCATACAAAACTGATGTATTAAGAAATCTTGCTAACTTCCACCTTATTCAATAATAAAATCAAAGACTATCATACTCTTGATATATAAAACAAGCACATGGACATATTGTCACACTTTAGAACAATAGAAGAGCTAACTAAAACACTCTCACGCGAACAAAGACTACTGAGTGAGATGTTTGAAAAGCGAAAGCTGATAAAATTCCCCAAAGGAATAGCACTGGAGTTAGTTGGAGGGAATGAGAGCCGACTAAGTAGGCTCATTGACTATGGTGTAGTAGTAGAAACCGGCAATTCTCTTGAAATAGAGAGCGACTATCTTAATTTCTTCGAGGAGGTACTGAATGTGAATGAGGAAATAAGTGTGTTAAGTGTGCAGGAATGTATCAACACACTAAAGGAGCATATCACTTATTTCCTACAAGAGACGAACGTAAATCGGAAGGCTAACTACCAAGATAGTGTACGCCAACTCTTGAAGAAGACTGGCTTTAGGACGTTGAAAAATGTGGTGGATCTGAAACGAAACATGGACAACACCTATAAGCAAGAACCAAACTATCTCAACAAGAAAACGAGACTCCAGAACCTTGATGAGAAAAGTCATAGCATACGCTCGATGATACGTGAATGTGAAAAGCTAATGGACAATGAGCAAGCCTTCTTCATTATGGCCAATGACCCACACATGGCTAAGACTTGTAGCAATGTAAGACACGATTTCGTTGAAGCCTATCATGCACTGATGGAGATAGATAGGCAGATTATTGTCTATATCAATCAAATAGACCAACAGAACCAGCTTTACAAGAAGATACGCAAATTAAAGTATCTGAAAGACCAAGTTCTCATCAAGACAGAAACTAATATTACACAAGTATTAGAAGATAACAATCCGCTATGGATGGAGTCTCGGCAATATAGCAAGATTCGTCTTTCATTAGAGGCATTAAGAGAGAATGATGAGATAGCAAAGGTTTTAAGGAGAATAGCAGAACGTAATGGTATACAAAAGACGTCACGAACAGAGGCAGAACCACTTACAAAGGAAGACTTACAAGAGCAAGTACAACTTCTGAAAGAGATTGATCCTACTGAAGTGTGGAATGCCTTTGCTGCCTCAAGCTACAATCTCTTTGAATTTATCCTCAGATACAACTACACGACAAAACGTGAAATAGAAGATCATGCAACCCTCTTTTGTCAACTTGTCATCCTACACCCCGATGAATGTAAAATGACAGGAGAATACGCAACTTACCAAAACATTGAATATCCAATCATCTATGCGAAATAACACTCAACGAATATATGAACGATTAATCCGCGGAGAATTCCTCTCTGTTGATAGTTCTGACAACTCTATCCGCCATCTATACGATGACTTAGAAGATAACTTTGAAGATTATGCAGACTACTTTAAAGAAGTTGGTCTACAATTAGAACAAGGTAATGGTTACTTCTACTTCTCTCGTATAGGGGAAGGAAAACAAGCTATAGAACAAAAGTTAGAAAGTTTTTCTAAGTGGCTTGATTATCTTGACTTTCTTAAATGCTATAACCAAGCATTCTCTGCAGGCTACCAATTTCGTAAAGGACACCTGATAGAACAAATCAGTTTAGATATTGAATTGAAGGAAAAAGCTAACCACCTGTTTAAGAAGTATGGCGCAGGCTCAAATCAAGAAATAGTGAACAAGCTACTCCAAGAGATGCAAAACATGGGATTTGCTGAATGTGTCAATATTCAAGATGAGACTTTTAAGATAACCTCTGCATTCCGTTATGCTGAGGAATTGGTTAACATGATTCAAATAGCTAACGAAGATGAAATACCTGAATAGAATCATATTTATCAATAGTGCTAATATTCCTTATGCTGAAATATCAGTAGATGGCAACGTGCATTTCACTGGAACGCAGGGTGTAGGAAAGAGTACAGTACTAAGAGCACTACTATTCTTCTACAATGCCGACAAGCATAAGTTGGGTATTCAACAAGGCCAGAAGTCGTTTGACGAGTTCTATTTCCGCCAATCTAACTCGCATATCCTCTATGAGGTAATGCGTGATAATGGAGCATATACCATATTAGTCAACCGATACCAAGGACGTGCTTCTTGGCGGTTTATTGATGCACCATACCAAAGGGAGTGGCTCATTGATAATGATAAACAGGTGTTGAGTGACTGGGTCAAGATACGTGAACGTATTGATAAGAATGTGAGTGTGTCAGCAAGAATCGACTCTGGGGTAATGTTTAAGGACATTATCTTTGGTAACACACACGACCACAAGTTTACTCGCTATGCCTTAGTACAGAGTTCTCACTATCAAAATATACCCCGAAGTATTCAAAATGTATTCCTTAACACGAAGTTGGATGCTGACTTTGTGAAGAATACTATCATCCAGTCAATGGCTGACGAAGACCACCCTATTGATTTACAAACGTACAGAAGACTGGTAACAGACTTTGAAAGAGAATACGATGAAATAGACTGTTGGTTCCGACAGACACGTGACGGAATTTATCCCGTACGCCAGCAGGCACTGAAAATAGCTGAACAGGGCCGTAAGATTGTTGCGTTTGATCAGCAACTACTTGATGTATGGCACATGCTGAACTATGTTGTAGCGGACGATGAACAACAAATACCACTATTAGAAAGTAAACTTGTAGATGTAAGAAACAATATTGAGAAAGAGAGTAAACGTCAGAAAGAACTTAAAGCAGACTATGACAAAGAAAAAGACTCACTCAATCAAGACCTTGGAGGGAAGAATAGTAAACTAAAAGAGATAGCTGAGAAACGAAAGTATTTTGATGCTATCAATATAAAAGAAAAGGTTGCACTTAATGCTCGTGAGAAGTCATTAAAGTATGAGGCGGATGAGAAACAAACGCTATTGGACGATTTACTCAAAACGAATGCGTCAATAGTAGAGAAGTATAATATCGCCAAAGCGAAACTTGAAAATGCTCATCAAGCATTTATCAATAGGCTGAGAGAGACTTTATATACAAAGCAAACAGAGCTACAACAAGAACGAAATCGCTATGAAGAAGAGCGTTCTAAGAACAGAAACCTGGTTATGAATGCGTATCGTGCTTGGTCACTCGAATCCAAAGAACGTCTTCACAGTCTTACTGCTGAACAGTATAGAGCTGATAGTAGACTTAAAGAACTGCGCCAATGGCACCCAAAAGAGGATGACATCAAGCTGGTAAAGGAGCAACTGCAACAATTAGATATCAATGAAAAGGCTAATGAGGAACAACAGAAAACAGTTAGAATTCAAATAGAAAAGCTGACTAACGAATTCGAAATGAAAGAGGCTGAATTAAAACAAGCCTCTTTGCAGGAACAAAAACGATTGGAAGACAATCGTGCGATATGCCGTAATGAGATTGCAAGAATCAACGACTTGCTGTCACATCTGGATGAATCGCTGTATCATTGGTTGTGTGAGAATGCTGAAGGGTGGGAAGATACGATTGGAAAAGTTGTAGATGAAGAACGAATACTCTACGCCCAAGGACTTGAACCAACGTTAGACTATAAAACGGACAACCTATTTGGAGTAAAGCTCAACTTGGAAAATATTGAGCCTACCCATCGTACTCCTGATGAGTATCGAGCAGAGAAAAAGAAATTAGAAGAACGACTTCAACTTCTGAATAGACAGTTATCACAACTGCCAATAACCCTCCAAGAGGAAATATCTAAACTTGGTAAGAAGTATGGTAACCTACTTAAACCATTGCGTCAGGAATCTACTCAGCTAAGAGTGGAGGCTGAACAAATACCTACCAAGAGACAGAACCTGCAGAACCAACGGCATAAATTAGAGATGGAAGAGCAGGAAATAATCTCAAGCGAACAAGAGTTACGCATGCGTGCATTCAATGATGCCACTCTTAAAGTTGATGCTGAGAAAGAAAGACAAGCTAAGAATGATGCTAAGAACGAAAAGGACTTGAAGGAACTTGATGCAGCTTTCAATAGGTCTGTAAAGGCACTTAATAATGAACTTAATGCCTTTCAAGAGCAACAAAAGTCTGAATCTGAATTGCATAATCAGGAGTTTGAAATTCAAAAAACTCAACTTGACAAGCAACAGAAAGCTGAGCTTGAAGGCAAAGGAGTAGATATCAGACTATTGAACGAATATCGCAAAGCACTTGATAAGCTTAACAAGCTACTTCAACAGATAGAAACAGACCGCAATGATGTAATCAAATACGAAGATGCGGTGGATACTCTCTTCTCCAAAGAGGCTGATATTAGAAATAATATAAAGGAGATTGGGCAGCGACTTATTATGTTGCAACAACGTTACGAAGACAAACGAATACGCATAGAGAAGAAGAGACAGGGATTTGAAGACCAACAGAGAGCGATCCAAAAAGACCTCGCTCATAGACGAGATGGACTAAATCAATATCATCAAGTTATAGAAAATGAACACTTAGTATCCAACGATTATCTCGCTGATAATAAGGTAAAGTCTACGCATTTAGACTGTCTACAGCTAATAAGTCAGCTGAGAGGCACCATTAATCAGAAACGAGAAGCCATTGAGATACTAAAAGGAACTGTCGTAAACTTCAATCGTAACTTTAAGCCTCAGAATGCTTTTCACTTCAACACAATGCCTATCACAGACGCAGATTATATGCAGATTGCAGTTGACTTACAAGAGTTTATCGACAATAATAAGATAGAAGAGTATCGAAGACGTACCAGTGAACATTATAAAGACATCTTAGGACGTATTTCAACTGAGGTCGGCGCATTGATGAAACGTAGATCAGATGTAGATGGAGTAATCCTTGACATCAATCGAGACTTTGTTGAGAAGAACTTTGCTGGAGTCATTAAAAGTATAGAATTAAGAGCAAATGAGTCGTCAGACAAGCTTATGCAGTTGCTTATATCCATTCATAATTACTGCATTGAGAATGCTCTTTCTATAGGAGAACTTAACCTCTTCTCAAGTGATAATCGTGATGAAGTAAACCGAAAGGTTGTAGACTATCTGAAAAGCTTATCTCATCAGTTACAGAACGAGCCAACTCGTAACATCGTATCATTGGGTGATGCCTTCCGTTTACAATTCCGTGTAAAGGAGAACGACAATGATACAAGCTGGGTAGAACGTATTAATAACGTTGGTTCAGACGGAACAGACATCTTAGTGAAGGCAATGGTTAACATCATGCTTATCAACGTATTCAAGAAGAAGGCAGCCCGTAAGAGTGGTGATTTTATCGTCCATTGTATGATGGATGAGATTGGTCGTCTACATCCAAACAATATTAAAGGCATCTTACAGTTTGCCAACTCACGTAATATCCAGCTAATAAACAGTTCACCAACATCCTATAATCCGTACGATTACCGGTACACCTACCTACTAAGCAAGCATGGTGTAAAGACGAAAGTTGAGAAACTTTTAAAGAGAATATAACATCGAAAGACTATGGCAGTAAGTGCATCTATACAAGCGTTAATAGCTGGTGAGACCGTTGCAGGCTCAAGGATAAGCAATAGACTACTGACAGAACTTATCCAGGAAGGTCTATTGCAAATCATTATACATGGGTCGAGAAAATCGTATCGTGCCAACAATATCGAAGCATTAAAAAGATTTCTCATTGATAAAGATGAGAACTATCGAATATTAGATGTCGGTAATTCCGAGTCAAGAAGTTCTATGGCAAGCGAGACAGGAAACTCTAAACTCGTGACTATACGTTCGTGTCCAGGGTTCCCAGTGAATACGTATGAGTCGATTGAATGTCAATTGAATAAAGAACCATTTATCATCAATCCACAAGAAGGATGTTTCTTTTTTGTTTCTGATTGGAGAACTTTTGCAATTCCAGATGATGTCATTATCATTGGAATTGAGAATATGGAGAATTTCAGAAAAGTTCGTCAACAAAGACTCTTCTTCGATGAGTACCTACATAAACATGGACATTCAAAAAAAGTACTGTTCGTCTCACGCTATCCACAATCAACCGATCTTAGAGAATGGCTGGTAACTATTCCCAATCCATATATCCACTTTGGCGACTTTGATTTGGCTGGTATTCATATATTCCTGTCTGAATTTCAGAAGCATTTAGGCACAGAACGCACATCTTTCTTAATCCCAGAAGATATCTCCTCACGGTTAAGATGCGGCTCAACAAGGCGTTATAACGAACAATATGCTCGTTATAAGGATATTAAATCAGACAGAATAGAGATTCAACAATTGATAGACCTCATTCATCATGAGCGTAAAGGCTATGATCAAGAGGGTTACATTTCTCAATAATAAGGACTTACGACACAAAGAGAGCAACCTATCCAAAGACCTTACTTACCAATACAGAAGTGCTTAAATATATTTCCAAGCACTTCATGTGGGGTAATCTGCCCACCTGTTATATCAGCGAGTTGATGAAGACAGATGCGTAAGTCTTCACTAACAAGGTCACCACTAAGTCCAAAGTCGAGAGCTTCTATGACACGTAAGATAGATTCGTCAGCATGCGTTAATGCCTCATAATGACGCGCAGAAGTAATGATAACACTATTCTCACTTATCTCAGGGATATCAGCAGCTTCATAAATAGCCTCCTCCAAAGCCTTAATATTTTGCTTTAACTTTGCTGATATATAGACCGTATGTAAGTCATTGTCTACTTGCTTAGGCTCTACCGTTTTACTATCGATTTTATTGAAGATAGCTATCAAGTGTTTACCCTGTGTCAGACGTTGCATTTCAGCACACTCTTCTGCTGTTGATTGCTCATCAACAACCCACAAAACAATGGCAGCCTCATCCATCTTTTGATAAGCACGCTCAATACCTAACTTCTCAATTTGGTCATCAGTGTGACGAATACCTGCTGTATCTATGAAACGGAAGGTAACACCTTTGATTTCCGTTGTATCTTCTATGACATCGCGTGTCGTACCATGAATATCTGACACAATAGCTTTCTCCTCATGAAGAAGGCAATTCAAAAGAGTAGACTTACCCACATTTGTCTTACCAACAATGGCAACAGGCACACCTTTCTTCAATGCCTTACCTGTCTCAAAAGAGTTTGTAAGTGTTCTTATCTTTTGATGTATTGTCTCAGCCAGTGCTTTCAGTTCTGTACGATCAGCAAACTCAAGTTCCTCATGGTCAGAGAAATCAAGTTCTAATTCTAACAAAGAAGTCATCTTTAAGAGCTGTTCGCGCAAGAGTGAAAGCTCCGAACTAAAATGGCCCTTCAGTTGACTCAATGCCACTTGATGCGTAGCACGATTTGAAGCAGCGATAAGATCGGCAACAGCTTCCGCCTGACTAAGATCCATCTTACCGTTCAAATAAGCCCGCTGTGTATACTCTCCCGGCTGTGCCTGACGACAACCTGCATCAATAAGTGCCTTTACAACCTGATTAAGAATATAAGCAGAGCCATGACAAGATATCTCCGTACTGTTCTCACCCGTATAACTATGGGGAGCACGGAAGACACTAACCAGAACATCATCAATGGTATTTCCCTCCTTATCGAGGATTTCACCATAATGTAAGGTATTCCCTTTCGCATCTGATAAGTGTTTCCCACGGACACCATGAAACACTTTGTCTGTTATTTCTATAGCCTTCTCACCACTCACACGGATGACACCTATAGCTCCACCCGGCTGAGTAGCAAGACTACACACTGTATCAGATGCTGATAAAAATATACCCTTTGAATTCATTTTACTATTGTTATATATCTATATCAAGTAAGAGAGGGACATTACATGAGCCTTCTACATCCTGTAATGGACAGCAGTCAACAACCTTACTGATTAATTGTTTGCTAATGAGAAACAAGTCTATTCTATACCCTTTCTTATTCTTTCTATAGTCAGACCCGAATGGAAAATAAGTAAATCCCTCACTTTTAGTACTGGGATATAGGCAACGATAGACATCAATCAACTGTTCTTCTTGAACAAACCTTCCAATTTCTGCACGTTCTTCTTTACTAAAACAAGCTAAAGAAGTGTTTATAACAGCCTTATCCCAAGCATCTATATCTTGTTGCACAACATTGAAATCACCACATATAACACATGGCTTATTTTGCTGTAATTGGTGAATAAGACTTTGAAAACACTTATACCAATGGTGCCTATTATCTCTTGTTGTTGCTGTTGCCCCTGCATAAGGAACATAAACACATACAACATAAATCTCTTTTAACTCTGCAACAATGACATTCCCTTTGTCGTAATATGCATCAAAGTTATCATATGTAACAGATATAAGAGAGCTTGATTTTGACAAAAGAGCAGTACCTAAATGTGCAAAGTCTGTTGACTCATTCCAATACTGCCGATAGCTTTTAAAGTCAAAATTGGCATATCGCGTTCTTACTTTGGTTTCTTGTAGACATACTATATCAGGAGTACAGCTTCCCAACATCTTCTGGAGATTTGGTAAAGCTGTCCTAATACCAAAAGTATTCCAAGAGATTATCCTCATAAAGAGTCCTATATTCTCTCCAACACCTTCTCAATCAAGCCGTCGATAGTATTCTTATAGCTTGCATTTGCTTCTTTGGCAAGACGGTTGGCGATAACCATACAAACCGTTACAGCCTTATGCCCCATAAGCGTTGCAAGACCAGCAAGAGCCGAAGACTCCATCTCGAAGTTAGTTACCTGCATACCATTATAAGAGAAGTTTTCTATCTTCTCATTCAATTTAGGGTCCTGCAATGGCAAACGAAGCTCACGTCCCTGTGGTCCGAAGAATCCTCCACAAGCAATCGTAACACCACGTACCATATCATCTGCAGCAATAGTGTCAAGCAATTCCTTGTCAGCACAAGCCACATAAGGATTACCCAACTGCGAATCCCATTCAACCTGCTTCTTGAATTCCGCTTCAAATTCAAGGTCAGAAGCCTGATTACGACCTGCATAGAAGTTCAACAAACCATCAAAACCAATACTCTTGGCAGACGCAATGTAGGTACCAACAGGAGTGTAAGGCTGCAATCCTCCACAAGTACCGATTCGTACGAGTGTCAACTGACGCAACTGCTCATTCTCTGTACGTGTCTTGAAATCAATATTAGCAAGCGCATCTAATTCGTTTAAAACGATATCAATATTGTCACAGCCAATACCTGTACTCAAAACCGTAATTCTCTTTCCCTTGAAAGTACCTGTGATAGCACAGAACTCACGATTAGAAACCTCGCATTCTTTATTCTCAAAGTGTGAAGCAACGAGTGCTACACGTCCAGGGTCACCAACAAGAATAACTTTATCTGCAAGATTCTCTGGCTTCAAGTGCAAGTGGAAGATACTTCCATCCTCATTTATAATCAGTTCTGAAGGGGCAAAATATTTCTTCTCCATAGTCGAAAGTTGATTTGGTAATATTGTGATTGATCATGTTAAAAAAACAAAGGTAAGCATAAAAGAAGAGATAACCAAACGTTGTAAAGGAAAAAACACATCGGTAGGAAGCCTTACAAAAGGGCTAATAACATAGTTTCCGCCCCAAAAAGGAGATATATAACATCGCAATTAAGCATCAGCACCAATGGTGCGGAGCGTCAGCACCATTAGTGCTGAGCATTAACACCATTGGTGCTTACCTACAAAACAAGGCTTAACGAGCCCCAATATAGCAAAAGAAAACGATGAGATAAAGGACATTACCTTATGAAACAAGCCACTAACAACTAACATATAAGATATTTGCTTACCATACAACATTATATAGAAAATTATCTTTTAAAATTACGATGGGAATTAAATGTTTTTCTTATCTTTGCAAAAATAACAAACTAATGCACGATGAACAGAACCAACAAAGTATTACTCATTTATACAGGCGGTACCATTGGTATGGGACACAACCAACGGACAGGTGCATTGGAGCCATTAGACTTCAACCATCTTGTTGATAACGTTCCCGAGTTCAAACTAATTCCTACGGAGGTTGACACCTATCAGTTCGATCCACCTATCGACTCTTCTGACATGTCACCAGTGCGATGGAAGCAGTTGGTGAAAGTTATTTCAGACCGATATGATGAGTATGATGGTTTTGTTGTTTTGCATGGTACAGACACGATGTCTTACACAGCCTCTGCCTTATCATTTATGTTTGAAAACCTCACAAAGCCAATCATCCTTACTGGTTCACAACTTCCAATAGGTCAGCTACGTACGGACGGTAAGGAAAACCTCATGACAAGTCTTGAATTGGCATCTGCCCATCACTTGGATGGAACGCCAATGGTACCAGAGGTTTGTATCTACTTTAGCGGTCATCTCCTACGAGGCAATCGCTCAACGAAGCAGAATGCAGACGAGTTTAATGCGTTTGACACTTTTAATTATCCTCATCTCTGCGAGGCTGGTGTCAACTTCAACTTTAAAGAACACAGTATATTAAAGCCAGACTTTACAAAGCCAATGGTGCCACACTTCGAGTTGGATAACAATGTGATTATCTTCTCTCTCTTCCCTGGTATTGAGGAGCATTTGATTCATCACATGTTTGATGCACCAGAGTTGAGAAGTATTGTCATGCGTTCATACGGAAGTGGAAACGCTCCACAGCAACCTTGGCTTATGAACATACTTCGTAAGGTTTCAGAACGTGACGTTATTGTGGTTAATATCAGTCAGTGTATCAGCGGACAAGTTGAGATGAATCGTTACGATACGGGTTATCAACTCAAAGATACTGGTGTAATCAGTGGTTATGATAGTACGGTTGAGGCTGCTGTAACAAAGTTGATGTATCTGCAAGCTAAGTACAACGACACCGAAACAATTCGCAAATATATGAACCAGTCGATTGCAGGTGAAATCACTATCTATAATTGATAGACTACTGCAAACGACTTGATAGAAAAACAAAACAGCCCAATATTTCCCACTCTTCCTACAAATCAACATGCATTGAAAGGAAGAATAAAAGGAAATATTGGGCTGTTTTATGTTTGTTAGAACTTATTGCAACGCTCGAAGAAACCAATTTCTTCAAGTTCTTTCTTCATGCGTGCCTCTTCTTCATCTGTCATATTCTGGAATGGAACACGGTTAGGACCAAGGTCAAAACCCATCAACTTCATGATGCGCTTACCACCAACGATATTGCCACGGAAGTGACAAATGACGTTGATAACCTCTTGTGAGAAGTTTTGTTTCTCACGTGCTGTTTCAATATCACCCTTGTTCCATGCCTCGATGATACCTGTCAATTCACGACCATTATAGTTGGTTGTGCCACCGATACCACCCTTCGCACCGCCTTGAGCCAAACTTGGGAGAATCGTTTCGTCCTGTCCATGCAGCATATCAAACTTACCATCCTTGTAAAGACGGCACTGGTTGTACTCATAAAGACTCTCGAAGGTGTACTTAATGCCTGCAAAGTTAGGGATACGACCATCGACGGCTTTCAAGAGTTCGAGCATAGATAAGAATGCACCATTGAATGCTGGGATGTGGTAGTAGTAGAAAGGAAGTGAGGGAGCTGCGGCTGCAATCGTCTCACAATACTTCACTAACTCCTCGATACGACCAATCTTTGGGAATGGAGGAGCCATAGCTCCGATACCCCATGCACCAATCTTCTCTGCATGTTCTGCCAAGCGTATGCTCTCACGCAAGCAACAACTACCCACGTGTACGATTACCTTGAAGCCCTCTGGTGCAGCCTGCATCCAGCGTTCTGCCAACTGCATACGCTCCTCAGTTGTGAGCATATAGCCCTCACCAGATGAACCATTAATAAACACTCCCTTCAAACCGTTCTTCTGCAACATGGCTGCATAAGCCTCAATAGGCTCAAGATTGACATCGCCATTAGCATAGAATGGCGTGAACGGTGCGTCAATTAATCCAATAATCTTTTCCATAAACATTGTTGCCCTCCACCTTTAATCCTCTAAAAGGGGGTTGTATGCGTGGGAAAGGCGATTATATATGATAATAATAAGCAATTATAAGCGATTCGTTACTCCATATTGTCGGTTGTTGGTTTCAAGCAAGAGAGCTGTAAAACCAAAGCTAAGACAACAATACCTCCCAAGATAGCAAAGCCATTACCAAGGTTACCACCATCAGTCCACTTACCTAATACCTGTGTAACAGCAGCACCAGCGAAGACTCCAGTCATGTTCATAATACCATAAGCAGTACTGCGATACTTTGAAGAAATGAACTGACAGAGGATTGGCATATTGTTAGCATCAAACATACCATAGCCAATACCAAAGCATAAACCTGCTCCGACGACAGCTACAAGACTATGACCAAAACCCAATAACATAAGGGCTGGAACAGTAAGACCAAGTCCAATGGCGCTGGTATAGACACGTCCTCGCAAGTTACGCTGTACCCAACGGTCAGAAACAACACCTCCCATGATAACACCGATAAACGATGATACAGCGATAGTTATCGTTGACATTGGTCCTGCACTTGACATTGGAATATCCAAACTATTAGCAAATAGCGTTGGCAACCAGTTCTTTGTTGCCCAACCTGGGAGACTTGGCACGGCAAAATAGAAGAGTATTACCCAGAAAGCCCACGTCGAGAAGACAATAGACAAGCCACGGAAAGGGTTCTTACTTAACTTAGTCTCACCTTCTAAAACCGCTTTCTGTCCATGCTTAGGATTCTCTTTCAAGAATAAAAGTAATACAAGTGAATAAACAATACCGATAATACCAAACCAATGAAAGGCTGCATGCCATGAGAACATCGCTGCCAACGTTGCACCAAAACCTCCAACTGCCTGACCAACATAAAGTCCTGTCATGTGAATACCTATCGCTAATGAGCGTGATTTTCCCTCATGCCAATCAGCAATGAGCGACAAAGCTGCAGGAATATAAAGTGCTTCGCTAATACCCATAAAGGCACGGAGCCAATAAAGTTGGTCGAAACTCTCAGCATAACCCATAAGATAAGTCACAGCAGACCATACAAAGATGCTACCAACAACAAGCCACTTACGATTAACTCGGTCGGCAATAATACCTGCGAATGGACTTACAATACCGTAAATCCACAAGAAAACAGCCATCAATGCACCAAAAGCCTCAGCGTGATTTAGTTCTGCAATATCGACTTTCATAGCTTCCTGCATCGTCGACAACATCTGTCGATCCATATAATTCAGTAAGGCTACAAACCAAAGGAGGGCAACAAGTACCCAAGGATAGTATTTTTTCATAAAAGATTACAGCCCTCCCCGCATATCAATCATCTTACATAAGTAAGCAATGAATGTCATAGAGAACAACGGGCGATTAATAAATTACTTTAATTAGGAGCAAAATTTCACCAATAGATATTAGCGTTTCGGGTACTTTACTATCTTATTACTACGCACTCTTGGCTTCAACTCGCCACCAATCACGTACAAACCATGATCTGTCTGTGCCAAGGCTGCACCAGCACGTGCCGTTTCTGAACTCTTATAAAGTACCTTCCAGCTATCTTTGTTATAGTATAAAGTGTATGGATTAAAGTGATACCACTCAATAGGATGACTCAAATAATCCGGTTGAGGATGATTGACAGCAGAGAGAAAAACATCTTTGTTTACGCCTCCCATTACTAAAAGCTGGTCTTTAGTTAGGTTTATACCTGTACCACCTCCAACAAATAGAGGCTCTCCTTGGTCGTCTTTCGGACCTTCAACCAACTCCCACTCATCAGTCGTCTCGTCATATACACAACCATCCAACGACAACTTTGCTTCCTCACCATTTGCTGCAGGAGCGAAACCACCGAAAAGACAGAAACGATTATCACCCATACACCCTGCCACTGGCTGCACACGTACCATACCGGGGAAAGACTTTATGTCCTTCCAACCAGCTGAGATATTATCTAAATCAAGGCGCAAAACACGATTAGAAGCCTTACCATCCATTGCTCCTCCTGCTATATAGAGATGTTTACCGACCAAAGTACCAGCCATATTATCCACTGAGCAAGGCATAGAAGGGAGAGTCGAAACTTCAGCTTTACCATCAACAAGAGTTACACGATAAACATTTCCATAGCTTCCGTTGTTATTCATTCCGCCTACAACAATCATACTGTTGTCGCAAGTCACAGTAACACCATAAGCCAAAGGTTCAGGCAAGTGACCAACCAACTTCCAATTCAGTTGATCTCCATTGTCAGTTTTGGTAACATAAATCCCACTGTAATAAACCTTCTTACTATCAGGAGCCAACGTATTTACTGGAAAGTTACAACCACCAGCCATAACAAGTTGGTCATCAATTCTACCTGCATAACAAGCAGAAACGCCATGTTCGATTCCTACTTCATCCGTAGGAAAACCATGCATCACCATTAAGCTATCGGCATCAGAGGCGTTTGCACCCAATCCCGTCAATAAAGTTATCGTTGTCATTATTAGGTTTTTAATTCTCATCGTTTTAGGTTAAAATATCGCTTGGGTTACCCCCTTCTTACAATAATACAACTTTACAACAGTATTTACGTACGTATAATGTAAATTTCCATGCCATAATCAATTTGCTTACTAACCATAAACGACCTACATTCCCTTTACTATTTAATTGAAAAAGACCGAGATAGCTGAGGCAATATGATAGCATAAAAACAAATTCTTTTCATGAAAAGAAAGAATTATTTTCATGAAAAGAAATATTTTTCATCACGACAATAAATATTTTTTTTCATGAAAAGAATTCGCTCTTATCTCAAAGTTGGTACGATAGCAAGGTAAACGACATCGTGGTCCGTACAGTTTTCAAACCAATGGAAGTGTCCTTCTGGACAATAATGTAACTGTCCTACCCTTGCAACTTCCGTTGTATCGTCATAATGAACAGTCAGTTCACCACTAATAACATACATCACCTCAAAAGAGCCAACATGCTGATGCTTTCCACTATTTGCACCAGGACGTAAGGTTGAGTACATGATACGTGCCTGATCATCTACAAAAGCACGCACATCCAATTTTCCTTCACCGCCTTTAAAGCCTTCAATATGCTCTTCGGTAATCTTGTCAAAATCAATAATCATAATGTATGGTTTTTAATTCTTATATGAAGATAGTGCAAATGGATGCTATGAATGGTTACTCACAGATTACCGAATGCAGTCTATCAAGCACAAAGGTAACAAAAAAAGCAGAGACCCCAACAAGAGTCTCTGCTTTTTATATTGTTTTATCTTACATCTTAGAATGTGTAACGCAAGCCGAGCTGACCACGCCAACGGCTATAGTAATCGCTATAGTTACGTGTTGCATAACCACCAGTGAACTGGTAACGACCATTTCTCTGATAGTTAACTGGACTATAGTAAACACCGAAACCATCACCATAGGTATGACCCCAGTTCTTATTCAGCATGTTACCAGCATTGATTATATCGAAGCTCAACTCAAGAGAATTAATCTGACCACCCACCTTGAAGCTATACTTCTGTGCGAAGTGAACATCGAAGTGATGTTCGAAAGCGAGGTTATCAGCATAACGCTTGTAGAATTCACCACGATGATTCTTCATGTATGAGTCATTGCCAATCCAATGCTTCATCATTGCACGCTGCATATCAGCAGTCAACTTAGGTGCGGTAAAGTTATCACCAAAGACTGTTTTCGTAAGTGCATTAGCAGAGAAGTTAGTCTCTTCAAACTGCATCTTATCAATCTGAGCATCTGTTGGGATAAAGAAGAGGTCGTTACCATTTGCGCCATCTTCGTTAACATCACCATAATAATAGATACTATATGGAGAGCCACTCTTAGCCTGATAGATAAGACCTACAGTAGTCTGCCACTGCTTCTGTGCACCATAGTTTATGTGATAGTAAGCAGAAGCCTGAATACGGTGAGGAATATTGTAAGCAGAATAGCCCAACTCTGGGTCGTTAGGGTTACGATAAGTATAATTATATCTCCAGTTACTCTCTGCAACAGATGAGCTACCATTATTGACACTCATAGCCTTTGTCCAAGTATAACTTGCCATCAAGTCAAGTCCGAAGTCGAAATGCTTCTCAGCCTTCAAACTCAAGTTCATTGTATAACCCTTTGAAGTATTGCTGAGTTTATAAACATTTGTATAAGGACTTCCTGCAGTTACCTTAGAGAAAAGTGGACGATTGTCTTCTACTGGAGCACCTGCACTACCATAGACTTCACCAAAGGTCTTACCAGTCTGCTCGTAAGCAAGATTCTCATAAAGGATATCATTCAATGTCTTTGAGTAGATAGCCTCGGCTGTCCAGTTAATTCCCAAAACATTAAAGTCAAAACCAAGGTTGAAACGAAGGTTCTGTGCATACTTGAAGTTACGATCGTAAACATTGATAGTCTGACTTCCTAATGCCTTTAACTTATTAGCATTTGCCTCCTGTCCATTAGGGTCAAGCAACAAATCCAAGCCTGTTGGAGCGTTAACATTGAATGATGAAATCTGAATACCAGTATTTGCATAGTTGTTGCTAATCCAAACAAAAGGTATACGACCAGTGAACACACCAGCACCACCACGGAGAATAAATCTACGATCTTTCTTGATATCCCAACGGAAACCTACACGTGGGCTAAAAAGAGGAGTACTTGCCAAACGCTGATTAGTCTTAACATTCCATCCCTTTGTCTCTGCATACTGAGCAAATGGCTCATTTGCTGTAGGGGTATCCATGATAATTGGAATATCCATACGCAAACCATAAGTCAACTGGAAGTTTGTGGTTGCATCCCACTTATCCTGTGCATAGAAACTCAACTGAGCCGCACCGAATGAAGATTCCCAACGTGGGTTACCTGTTACGTCAACATTTGCATGACCATAACGATACAAGTTAATGTATGACTTCTTTGGATCGATAGTTCCATTAACATAATCATTGTAGTAGCTTACGAAAGAATCATAGTTCTTGAAGGTATAACTACCAAAGAGATCCTGAAGGAAGAGATTTGTAAACTTATACAATTCGTTGTGAGTACCGAATGTAAAGGTATGATTACCCTTATACCAAGTCAAGTTATCTTCCAATGTATAGATGTCCTGATCCAAGCGGTTAGCCATAGAAGAACGGTCAATACCTAAGTTTACTGCACCACCACCGACGTTATTGATAGTAACATTAGGATATTCACCAGAGATAGCACGATTGTCTCTTACACGTACATAGCTTGCACGAGCCTCATTAGCAACAGACGGAGAGATACGACTCTGCAACTCTGCAATGAATGAATTGGTAGTACTTTCAAATGGGAAAGCATAGCTACTACCATTAACAGCTGTTCGTGAACCAGCATTATTCAACTGAACTGCATCAACAAGACTCCAACGAAGAGAGGCTTTATTGGTCTCATTGATATTCCAGTCGAGCTTCAAACCTACCTTATTACTCTTTGTATAAATATCACTGTTAGAAAGTGCTATTGGGAAGTTTACACCTTGACGATTAGCGATATCAGCAATCTTAACCAAGATATCATTTGCCTTTGTAGCATCAACAGCTGATTGCTCAGAACCTAAAGTATAAAGATTAGGATAGGTTTTGTTGGTTTTTTCATAGTTTGCAAAGAAGAATAACTTATCTTTGATAATCGGACCACCCAAGGTTACACCGATATTATACTCCTGTTGCTTATTGAACTTTGGAGCATAACCACCATCTGCGAGAGGATATTTTGATCCAACCAAGTTCTGATTGTTACCAAAGCCATAAACACTACCGTGGAAATTATTGGTACCACTCTTTGTAATAGCATTGATAGCACCACCCGTGAAACCACCTTGACGAACGTCGAAAGGTGCAACATTCACCTGAATCTGCTCAATGGTCTCCATTGAGACAGGCTGTGCACCAGCTCTACCACCATTCGTACCATCACTTGAAAGACCGAACACGTCATTGTTAGCAGCACCGTCAATCATGAAAGAGTTGTAGCGGTTGCTTGTACCAGCAAAAGACATTGCGCCACTATTCGTTGTTGTCAGCTGTGGATTGAGACGAGCAACATCCGCAATACCATGGGTAATACTTGGCATATCCGCAATCTGCTTAGAGTTGATACTCTGTGCTGCACCTGTTTTAGTTGCATTCACACCAGCACTACCCTTCACTACAACCTCCTGAAGTTCCTTGGTGTCGTCTTGAAGAGAACAAGAGAGATCTTCCGTCTCACCCAGACGAAGTGTTACATTATCAAAAGTCTTTGTCTTCTGACCAATGTAAGCTATGGTCACCTTGTAAGGACCACCGACGCGCATACCTTGAATAGTGTAACGGCCATCGATGTTCGTCACAGCACGGTAAACAGTTCCTGAAGGTTGGTGGGTCGCTGTAATGGTAGCACCAATAACATCTTCACCCTGAGATACAACCTTACCACTGATTCCAGAAGTTGTAACCTGTGCCATGACAGTAGTTGTCATTGCAAGCAACAACGTAATCAAGAAAAGTAATCTTTTCTGCATAGTTTAGCTAAAAAATTTAATATAAATAATAACGTTATTTAAATGTATGCTGCAAAATTAAGCATTTTTTTTGATACAAACACAGGAGAACAATGAAAAAAAAATAATTCTATTGCACTCGATAAACTTTTTTATCATATAACTTGATTATTAGTGTTCTATTACCTATTATTTGTCTTGTTGCATTTCAACTAATGTCCATAAAGGACGATTCTATCCATTATTTGCTGTCGTATTGATGCTCCGCACATCATGTGCGGAGGCTTAGCACACATTGTGCGAAGGCTTAACACCGATGGTGCGGGATATGATAATTTCAATTACACATATCTATTTTTAGAAGTCTTCACCATCTATTCAAACTTTATACACACAAAAACAGCTTACACTCTACGTGCAAGCTGCGACATCATAACGGCACTAAGTCCTGCGGTCTCTGTGCGTAAACGGCTGTTACCCAATGTAACACTCTCAAAACCATGTTCCAAAGCAAAACGTACTTCATCAATAGAGAAGTCGCCTTCTGGACCTACCAATACGGTAATATCCTCTGCAGAAGAAGGCTGTTCTTCCTGTGAAATAGCAGTAAAGAAGTCTGTGCGTGGAATCTCTGGATAACAATGACAGATAAACTTCCGCCCACTGTTGGAACAATTTTCTATGAAACGACGAAAAGGTGTCATCGGATTTACAACAGGTTTCCAGCCCTTACGACTTTGCTTTACAGCAGAAATGACAATCTTTTCTATACGATCAACACGCAATGTCTTACGTTCAGAGAACTTACAATCTAAGAAGCTGATTTCGTCAAAGCCTACTTCAGTAGCCTTTTCTGTCATCCATTCTATGCGCCCCATGTCTTTTGTTGGAGCAATCGCAAGATGAATCTTTCCACGCCAAACAGGTTCTTGTTTCAGCGTCTCTTTAATAGTATAAAGGCACTTCTTCGATGATACCAGTGCTACTTCCGCTTTGTAAAAGCAGCCTTCACCATCCATAAGGAACATTTCATCGCCTTCTTTCAACCGAAGTACACGTATTGCATGAACTGCTTCCTCAGCTGGCAACTCCGTTTCTACGGCTGCATTAGGGACATAAAAATATCTTGCTTCTTTCATTCTCTGGTTTTATAACATCGTCTTCTTTAAAAAGAATGTTCTATATAGCAATTCGGTATTCTTGATTAGCTTTCTTAATCAAGGTTCCTTTGCCCTATTCTTCATTTCATCTCTAAGCATAGAAGCAAGTTCATAATTCTCATCTTCTATAGCTTTCTCCAAGGCATGATGCAACATCTCAAAGGTTAAAGCATTTAAAGGTAATGCCATCTTGTTCTGACTTACACTGCTATCAACACTCTGACGCTTGAATAGATGCTCTTCCATAAAGATGTTCAACTTTGCCACAAGTGCCAATAAGATTGCATCAGAAGCACGTATAGGGGTAAGCGTTAAGTCATCTTTATTTACCAAAAGAGCCTTATATTGTCCATCAACAATAGAATTAAAGAGTATCTCATAGTGCTCACTTATCATCATTGGATTCACACTACAAAGCACTTCTGGCAACAATCTTTCTGTAACAGACTTCTCGCCTGTTCGCAAGCCAAGTTCATACTCCATATGTTTATCACACACAATGGCAATCTGCCTTGTGTGTGTAAGATCAGACAGAACGAGAAGTCCTAACTCCGGACCTCCTACTATCTGTGATACACCTTCATATATAAGTTGAACTTTACTCATTAATTCTATACGATTTATCAGTATGCAATTATGCTTTCTTTGGTCGGAAGATAATAGCAAACAAGACACCTACAACAAAGGCATAGCCTGCAAAGATGAACCAACAAGACTGCCAATCACCTACAGTCAGTGTATCTGAGCCCACAGTCTGTGGATGTGTATAGGCATTTACAATAGCTTGGGCTGCCAATGTTCCTACTGTTGCACCAACACCATTGGTCATCAACATAAACAAACCTTGTGCTGAAGAACGAAGAGCTGGCTCCGTACTATTATCTACAAAGAGTGAACCGGAGATATTGAAGAAGTCGAAAGCTACACCATAGACAATCATTGAAAGTACGAACATCAAGATACCTGGGAAGCCTGGATTACCAACTCCAAACAAACCAAAGCGCAATACCCATGCAAACATAGCTATCAACATCACATTCTTAATACCATAATGACGCATAAAGAATGGAATCAGAAGAATACAACAGGTCTCACTAACCTGTGAAAGACTAATCAAAATATTAGCATGCTGTACTCCGAAAGAGTTTGCAAACTCTGGTTGAGCACCAAAACTAAAGAGGAATGGATTGGCAAAGCTATTGGTAATCTGAAGACTTACACCCAATAACATTGAGAAGATAAAGAAGATTGCCATCTTCTTCTCCTTGAATAAGGCGAAAGCACGTAAGCCAAAGGCATCCACAAAACTCTTTTGTTCAGTGCCTTTATTAACTGCACACTTAGGTAATGTAAAGGTATAAAGGAAGAGAAGGATACTTACCACACCAGAAGTAATAAACTGATTCTGATTGCTTTGGAAGCCTAAGATATCTACCAACCACATGGTAAGGATAAAACCAATCGTACCGAACACGCGGATAGGTGGGAAAGCTTTTACCGTATCCATACCCGCATCACTCAAAGCGCTATAAGCAACAGAGTTTGAGAGAGCCAATGTTGGCATATAAAAGGCAACTGAAAGCGAATAAAGAGTGAAGATAGTAGAGAAGTCTGCATGGTCACCAACGCTCAAGCCATAGCCTGCTGTGGCAAACATAAACAAGCCTGCAAGCAGATGACAGAAGCCTAACAAACGCTGAGCAGGTACCCAACGGTCAGCAACAATACCCATCAAAGCAGGCATAAAGATAGACACTACACCTTGCATTGAGTAGAAATAGCCAATCTCAGGACCAATACCGATATTACCAAGATAGCGACCCATAGAGGTCAAATAAGCTCCCCACACTGCGAACTCCAAGAAGTTCATCAATGCTAAACGTACCTTCAAATTCATGCTATAAGCTATTATTTTATGAGCACAAAAGTACTGATTTTATCAGAAACTGCCAAATGTGCAATCGTTTTTTACTATCGAAAATCTTTCCCTGTCCAGTTAAGTACCTGCGACTTTAATATCTCTGTGACACGCTTGACATCCTTCTTAGAAAGCAATGGATAGTTCCAACTTACTGACAATGAGTTGTTATCTGCTGACAATCGATATTCTTTTAGGCGAGGAAACATCAATGTTTTCAAATCAGCAAAGTCTTCATCGCTCATTGATTCGGGTTTTACAATATTTGCTTTATAGTCTACAACTACCTCTTTAGGTTGCCATTGTAGGTTGAAAAGACTCAACTTACTCTCTGCAGCAGGTGCCATCCATGTCTGAACTAAAGCCAACGTGTTATTATCCAACAGCTTGATTTCCAATCGTGTTGCCTCGTTTGCCTTCAATAAAAGATAGTTATTGGTCATGCGTTCAATCCGAACAGAATCGCCGAAAGTACTCAAGACGGCTGGTTCTGCCTTCATTTCAACATAGTCAGCCAGCTCTGTACGCTGGCTCTTGCTCAAATAAGGCAGTATACTATCAGGCATTTCTATCCATACCTCACGCAGACTTTGGGCAGAAATACCCAACCAACAAGTAAGGAAACATATAATTATCAATATCTTTTTCATATCGAGAAACTCCTTCTTTTCTGTTTTTTAAATGATTATATCATCTCTTGAAAATCCCTGCAAAGATACAAAAAAGAAAGAAGAAACGAATAAAAAGGCAAATCGTTTTGTCATCTCTACCTTTTCTTTTACCTTTGCCGATAGAAATCAAAGCTAAAGAAAGAAATATGAAATGTCGTAATTGTAATAATGAGGTGAGTGAGAAGGATAAGAATTGTCCTTACTGCAATACTCCATTGAATAATAATGATACAGATAACGGACCAACCTTAGGGCGCGGTATGGTTGCTTTTATTATTCTTGGAACAATTTTCCTTGTTGCCTTCGGATTCTATTATTACGGTCAACACAAGAACGATCCAGAGTATACACAGACTGCTATTGAACCAGATTCAAACTTAGCAGACAACAATAAGGCTAAGTTCGACACAGTTGTTAAGGACACAACAGCCAACGATTCTACCCAGAAACAGGAAGAAGAACAGGCTGAGAAGGTATTCAACAGTATTCGTAGAAGTCATCGTTCAAGTCGCAAGAGCAGTAGCAACGAGGCTTCTTCAAGCAGTTCTGATAATCAGAACAGCACCTCCGAGCCTTCTTCTAATGAGCCACAACCTATTACTCCATCGGTTTCCAAACCACGTGTTGAATCTATTGAAACTGATTAATGAAGATTATTCGGACGAAATATCTACCGCCCAAGAATTATGATGCTATCAACATTCTTGGGTTTCTTTTTGTTCATCCTGGCGTTAAACTAACGAAGGAGATAATCAATCATGAGCGTATTCATACACGACAAATGTTAGAAATGCTCATCCTTCCCTTTTATTTATGGTATGTCATAGAATGGCTTATACGCCTACCAATGGCAGGCCGTGCTTACATGAACCTCTCCTTTGAACGGGAAGCTTATGAGAATATGAACAACCTTAATTATCTATCACATCGACGCCCCTTTGCTTGGATGCGGTATTTAAAGGGGAAATAACTGATTATTGAGATAATAACCTTATTGGACTTATTAGCCTAATTGGGCTTATAAGGCTAATTAGCCCAATAAGCCAAATAGCTTCCTAATCAATCCCAACAACCTCTAACACATCCCCTTCAACCTTAAACTTCACATCCTTCCCAGCGAAAGGCATACCATAAACACGTGCTGCATCATGTTGATATTGTGGGCGTGGGTCTTGCAAAAGAACCTCCTTTAGGGCAGCAAGTACCTCTACATCAAACAACTTAGAATACTCCTCTGCAATAACAACAGACAATAGTTTCCACTCTTTCTTATCGGTAAAACCACCTCTTGCCTCTGGGTGACTATCGACGTAAGAGATATAAGGTTTTACATCATAAATAGGTGTACCGTCCATCAAATCAGCCCCAACAACTTCAATCACTCCATCCACTATTCGTTTAATACGGACAGAAGACAGCCCAAGACCATTTGGACGAAAAGGCGAACGTGTGGCAAACACGCCTAAACGTTCATTCCCACCCAACCGTGGAGGACGAACAGTCAGTTTGCCCTCATCAGTAGACTTATTCGCAGAAAAGCCCCAAATTAACCACAGATAATCAAAGTCTTCCAGTCCACGCAAAGCCTCCTCACGTTGATATTGAGCTTCAAACACAATCTTACCCACCAGATTGTCAGCCAGTCCACTTTGCCGAGGAATACCGAATTTTGACGTCAAGGGAGAACGAAAAAAAGCAATAGGTCTAATCTCTTTCATACTGACAAAGATAATATTTTATGCTGAATTGGTACAAGATAAATGATTTTTATTTATCTTTGCAAGCAAATAATACTATTAAACAATGGAAAATAACCAGAATCAAAACATTGACCTTCCTGAGAATGCCTTTAGGGAGTTGAAAGATGGCGAAGAGTATAAGCCAGTCATGTCTCCACAAGAGACGTATCGTGAAGTAAGCCCATGGTCTATCACTTGGGGTATTCTCATGGCAGTTCTCTTCTCTGCTGCCGCAGCTTATCTTGGTTTGAAAGTTGGACAGGTATTTGAGGCTGCTATCCCAATTGCCATTATTGCTATTGGAGTATCATCTGCCACAAAGCGTAAGAACGCATTAGGCGAGAATGTCATTATCCAGAGTATCGGAGCCTGTTCAGGTGCTGTTGTTGCGGGAGGTATCTTCGTTATGCCAGCTATCTACATGCTTGAGTTAGAAGCCGACTTCTTCAATATCTTCATTGCAGCTGCTTTAGGCGGTGTCTTGGGTATTCTCTTTTTGATTCCTTTCCGTAAATACTTTGTTAAGGACCAGCATGGTAAATATCCTTTCCCTGAAGCAACGGCTAGCACACAGGTACTCGTGAGTGGCGAGAAAGGTGGAAGTCAGGCAAAACCTCTTCTCCTCGCTGGTCTTGTAGGTGGACTCTATGACTTCACAGTTGCCACTTTTGGATGGTGGAATGAGAATGTAACGAGTCGTATGATTGGCTTTGGCGAGACGATAGCAGACAAAGCTAAACTCGTTTTCAAGGTTAATACGGGCGCAGCCGTCCTCGGTCTTGGTTATATCATCGGTCTGAAATACGCTTTCATCATCTGTGTTGGTTCGCTAACAGTATGGTGGCTTATCGTACCAGGTATGGCACTCATCTTCCCAGATACCGTACTGAACCAGTGGGACCCATCAATCACTACAGCCGTAGGACAGATGGCACCAGAAGTTATCTTTAAGTCATACGCTCGTTCAATCGGTATCGGTGGCATTGCGATGTCAGGTATTATCGGTATCATCAAGTCATGGGGTATCATCAAGAGTGCGGTTGGTTTGGCTGCACGCGAGATGAAAGGTAAAGGCAGTGGACAGGAAGAAATCCTCCGTACACAGCGTGATATTTCCTTTAAGATTATTGCTTTCGGAAGTATTGCCACCCTCATCATCACCTTCCTGTTCTTCTATTTTGGTGTGATGGACTTCAACCTGCTGCATGCAGTTGTGGGTATTCTTCTCGTTGCAATCATAGCCTTCCTATTCACAACTGTTGCTGCAAATGCCATTGCGATTGTAGGAAGCAACCCTGTATCAGGTATGACATTGATGACCCTCATCCTTGCATCTGTCGTTATGGTAGCAGTTGGACTGAAGGGTAACGCTGGTATGTTGGCAGCTCTATTGATGGGTGGCGTTGTTTGTACAGCCCTTTCTATGGCAGGTTCATTCATTACCGACTTAAAGATTGGCTATTGGCTCGGCACAACTCCAAAGAAGCAGGAAACATGGAAGTTCCTCGGTACGATTATCTCTGCTGCAACTGTAGCGGGTGTGATGATTGTTTTGGATAAGACTTATGGCTTCAACTCTGGCAAGTTGGCTGCACCACAGGCAAACGCAATGGCAGCTGTTATCAAACCATTGATGAGTGGACAAGGTGCACCTTGGGTTCTCTATGGCATTGGTGCAGTTATCGCACTCATCCTCGACCGTTGCAAGGTCCCTGCTTTAGCTTTCGCTTTGGGTATGTTCATTCCTTTAGAGTTGAATATTCCTCTCTTGGTGGGTGGCGCCGTAAACTGGTATGTAACCACTCGTTCTAAAGATGAAGCTGTCAACAAGGCACGTGGCGATAAGGGAACCCTCTTAGCATCAGGCTTCATTGCTGGTGGTGCGTTGATGGGTGTCGTTTCTGCCCTACTGAAGTTTGGTGGTATCGAGTTCGATTACTCATCTTGGTGGGAGAATCATCTCTCTGAACTTCTCTCACTTGTGGCTTACGCTGCATTGATTCTCTACTTCATTCTTGCAACCAAGCTTAGCAAAAAGGAGTTAGCAGACCAAAACTAAAATTATTTTTTCGGTCATAACACATACGAAAAGAGCCATATCAATTCACGCTAACAGTGTTTGATATGGCTCTTTCTGTTGTCATCAACCTACGTTGTAAGGAGTCTACAACATTATAAGGTGGCTTCAAGAAATACATCAATTCAAACCACATTGTAATAAAAAAGTCACTACTTAAAAATCAATAGATGCTTAATTGGGTTCGAAAAGACGCCCAATTGGCTTGCTAAAGATGCCCTTTAGCAACGTTACTAACGCCCTTTTGAAGTCCAATTAAGCACCTTTTACAATTCTATTTTATAACCATTTGATTTCAAGTTAGTTACAAAAGCAACAAAAGATAGTATTTTTTAGGTGAGATTAGGGCAAATAGACAAGCATAAGTGTAAACATATTTCGCAAATCATGTGCATAAATTTCTATCCTTTCAAATCAAGAAAAGAAGGGGAAAGATGATTAGGGTTTAACAAGACATACCTTAAATGTAATATTCTGCAGCATCTACTAATCCCGAACGCATCGCATAGCGGATAGCTTCATGAACATTATTCACACCCAACTTACGAAAGATATTCTTTCTATGTGTGTTGACCGTGTGGAAAGAAGAAAAACGTTTCTCAGCAATCTCACGTGTCGTAGCACCTAAAGCAATCTCCTTAAGAATCTCAGTCTCTGTTTTTGTCAACGGGACAATCTCCTTATCAACTAACGCTGTAGGGGCCAAAATCATGTTAGTAGCGTGCTGACAAAGAAAACGTTGACCCTGCAACACATAGTCAAGACATTGTTCTATTTCAGCCATCTTAGCATCCTTCATAAGCACACTAATCCGATTGCTTGCATTAACAAGGTGACGAATAAAATCAACACTCAACTCCTCACTCCACAATATAAGATGAGCAAGCGGAAAACGCTGCCCAATATTCAGAAGGTCAGACTCACTGGAAATATCAAACAAGGTATAATCTAATATCACAACCGCTTCGGGACAATCGTTTAAAAGGAGAATCAACTCAGACTTATCCCTTGCCACGCGGCAAGATATATTATCCCTTTTAGAAAGCACATAAGCCATTCCAGCCTGTGTGATATCTTGATTATCTGCGATGATAATATTCTTCATGTTTCTTGTTTGTATTTAATATCATTCCGACAAGTGCAAAAGTAGACAAAAAAGTCGAGAAATTAAAAAAAATATTGTAAGTTTGCAAGATAATTTAAACACATGACCTAAAATGAAAAAACTGCTTTTTCTTGTAGCTGGATTGCTGATTGCAGCAGCAGCGAATGCGCAGATACAACGACCAAAGTTGGTGGTTGGTCTTGTTGTCGACCAAATGCGTTGGGATTATCTTTACTATTACAATAATGAATATGGTAATGATGGTTTGAAAAGATTGCTCAACCAAGGCTTCTCTTTTGAGAATACACATATCAACTATGCACCAACAGTGACTGCGATTGGACATAGTTCTGTCTATACTGGTTCTATTCCTGCCTTCACAGGTATTGCTGGCAACTCTTTCTATCAAGATGATAAGAGTGTTTATTGCTGCGAGGATAATACGGTAAAGAGTGTTGGCTCCGATAGCAAAGAAGGTCAGATGAGCCCTCGCCGTATGCTTACATCTACCATCGGTGACGAACTTCAAGTTGCAACAGACTTCCGTTCAAAGGTGATTGGTGTAGCATTGAAAGACCGCGCATCAATCCTTCCTGCTGGTCATGCAGCCGATGCCGCTTATTGGTGGGACACTTCAGCAGGTCGCTTCGTATCTTCTACCTTCTATATGGATAAGCTTCCACAGTGGGTTGAGGACTTTAATGCAAAGAATCACACAGATCCTAACTTTGACATCAAGGGTTCTCCACAGGGCGTTACCATGACTTTCAAGATGGCTGAGGCGGCTCTAAAGAATGAGAAACTCGGTAAAGGAAAAGAAACTGACATGCTCACTGTGAGTATCTCATCAACAGATATCATCGGACATAGATTCTCTACACGTGGAAAAGAGAATCACGAGGTTTACATGCAGTTAGATAAAGACTTGGCTTGGTTCCTTAAGGTGCTTGACAAAGAAGTGGGTGAAGGCAACTATCTGCTCTTCCTTACAGCTGACCATGGTGCTGCTCACAACTACAACTACATGCGTGAGCACCGCATTCCAGCAGGCGGATGGGATTATAAACAGACTGTAAAAGACCTCAACGCATATCTACAAGGAAAGTTTGGTATCAGTCCTGTAATGGGCGAAGACAACTATCAGTTCTACCTCAACGACTCAACTATCGAAGCAGCTGGTAAGAAGAAGCAGGAGATTATAGACGAGTCTGTAGAGTGGTTGAAGAAAGATCCACAGTTCCTCTACGTCTTTGACGAGGAGAAGATAAGCGAGACAACGATGCCAAATTGGATAAAAGAACGTATGCAGAATGGTTATTTCCGTGGCCGTTCAGGTGAGATTGGTATTGTAACACGCCCACAGTTCTTCGGTGGTAAGGATAGACCGGACTTCCGTGGAACACAGCATGGACAGCCATTCCCATATGACACGCATATTCCTTTCCTCCTCTTTGGATGGAACGTGAAGCATGGTGCAAGCAATATCGAGACACATATCGTAGACATTGCACCAACCGTATGTGCCATGTTACATATCCAGATGCCAAATGGTTGTGTAGGTAAGGCAAGAAATCAATTCTAAATATAAACGATATTCTCCACTGACATCTCTGGCATTGTCTATTATAGGGAACGCCAGAGACGTACACGTGGACATTATGTTATGCACATTGCAATTGCAGGAAATATAGGTAGCGGTAAGACAACACTCACAACAATGCTTGCCAAACGTTATGGTTGGAAGCCAAGATTTGAGTCTGTTGACTATAACCCCTACTTAGAAGATTATTATAAGGACATTAAGCGTTGGTCGTTCCCTATGGAAGTGTTCTTCCTAAAGGAGCGTTTTAAGGACTTGCTTGAGATAAGTCGGAGTGATGAGTCAGTAGTACAAGACCGCTCTATCTATGAAGGTGTCTACGTGTTTACGGAAAACAACTATGCCATGGGTAATCTTGATAATCGTGACTATGAGACTTATATGGAGCTATTTGAGGACATGACAGATGCTGTTCAGTTCCCTGACCTGATGATTTATCTTCGTGCTTCGGTCAGTCACCTTGTTTCTAACATTGAGAAACGTGGACGAGAGTATGAACAGAAGATGCCTTTGGACTATCTTGAGAACCTCAATAAACGCTATGAAGAGTTTATCAAAGAGAAGTATAAAGGGCGTGTTCTGACGATAGATGTCGACAACCTCGATTATCAACATCAACCAAAAGACTTTGGTTTCATTACTGACAAGATTGACAGAGAACTCTTCGGCTTATTCTAAGATACTTACAAAGGAATCCCTACCCTGATTAAAAAGTAGGCTCTTAAAGTACTGAAAGGGATTTAATACGGACAAAATAACAAGAAATCATAAGCCCATAGCACTGACGTTAACCACACCTACGATAAAAGGTGGGCGTGAGGTGGGCAATTAGATACACACATATTATGCATATAGCAATCGCAGGAAATATTGGAGCAGGTAAGACTACACTCACCAAAATGCTCGCGAAACGTTACGGATGGATAGCTCACTTCGAGCCAGTCGACAACAATCCGTACTTGGAAGACTATTATAATGACATGACTCGTTGGTCGTTTAATCTGCAGATTTACTTCCTCAACAAGCGTTTTCGTGATGTTGTAGAGATTTCACAATCAAAGGATACAATTATCCAAGACCGTACTATCTTCGAGGATGCACGTATCTTTGCACCGAACCTATATGATATGGGATTGATGTCAGAGCGTGATTTCAACAACTACACCGACCTCTTCGACTTGATGCTCTCACTGGTTAAACTGCCAGACTTAATGATTTACATCCGTTGCTCTATCCCACGCCTCATCGATCACATCCAACAACGTGGCCGAGACTACGAACAAACGATGCGTATTGACTACCTCCGTGGTCTCAACGAGCGTTATGAGGAATGGATTAAGACCTACAAAGGACATCTGATGATTGTCGATGGTGACACAACTGACTTCCAAGACAACCCACAAGACTTCAAACGTGTCACAGATATGATTGATGACCGACTCTTTGGCTTCTTCCCAATGGAATAAGAGGAATAGTCTTTCTTTGGCACAATGTTTGTTCTGTAATAAATACAAAAATATTAATCAAGCCCCGCTTAGAAGTTAAGTCTTATTTAAGGGGCAACATACAATATATTGATATGGAAAAAGTAAAAACCCTTATAATTGGTAGCGGTCCTGCAGGTTACACTGCTGCGATTTATGCTGGACGTGCTAATCTTCAGCCAGTACTCTATTCTGGTCTGCAGCCAGGTGGTCAGTTGACCACCACAACCATTGTAGAAAACTTCCCAGGTTTCCACGAAGGAATCGATGCTAACCAACTCATGTCAGAGATGCGTGAGCAGGCTAAGCTCTATGGTGCTGACCTTCGCGATGGTTCTATCGTAAAGGCAGACCTCAGTAGTCGTCCATTCCACCTCGAAGATGAGCGTGGCAACCAGATTGAAGCTGAGACAGTAATCATCGCAACAGGTGCAAGTGCAAAGTACTTGGGCTTACCTGATGAGGAGAAATACCGTGGTCAGGGTGTGAGTGCATGTGCTACTTGCGACGGTTTCTTCTATCGTAAGCGCACCGTAGCCGTTGTTGGTGGTGGTGACACTGCTTGCGAAGAGGCTATGTATCTCTCTGGTTTGGCAAAGAAGGTCTACATGATTGTGCGTAAGCCATATCTCCGTGCGGCAGAGATTATGCGTAAGCGCGTGACAGAGAAGGAGAATATTGAGATTCTTTACAATACCAATACACTCGGTCTCTTTGGTGAAGACGGTGTAGAGGGTGCACATTTGGTACGCTTTAAGGGTGAGGAGAACGAGGAGAAATTCGATATCAACATCGATGGTTTCTTCTTGGCTATTGGTCACACTCCTAACACCGACCTCTTCAAAGGTCAGGTAGAGATGGACGACCACGGCTTTATCATCACCAAACCAAAGTCTACAGCAACCAATATCGAGGGTGTTTATGCAGCAGGTGACGTGGCAGACCCAACCTATCGTCAGGGTGTCGTAGCAGCTGGTACAGGTGCAATGGCAGCTATTGAGGTTGACCGTTTCTTGCAGAAGCAGTAAACAAAACAAATATAAAGAAGGGTGTTTCAGAATCCAACAAATTGGATTTTGACGCACCCTTTGTTATCTCTTGCATTTTTATTAATCATATTTATAAACACTAAAAACTATGCGTAACATTTTATCCATATTGTGCACACTGATTCTCCCGACCATTGTTGAAGCTGCCTCTTGCGGCTTACTGATAACAGGAACAGCCTCTTGCACAAACAAGACCAAGACAGCTATGACACAAACAGATTCTATCATCGCTCCTAAGACGAAATTCACACGTCCTGACGATGCCACCTTACGAAAGACGCTTACTCCCGAACAGTATGCTGTAACACAGCAGGCTGCCACCGAACGACCTTTCACCAACGAGTATGACCATGAGTTCAGAGAGGGTATCTATGTAGATATCACAACTGGCGAACCGCTGTTCTCGTCTACTGATAAGTTCGATTCTGGTTGCGGTTGGCCTGCTTTCTCAAAGCCAATCGACAAGAAAGTCGTTACAAATCATACTGACACATCCCATGGCATGGTGCGTACGGAAGTGAGAAGCAAGACAGGTAAGGCGCACCTTGGGCACGTCTTTGATGACGGACCAGCAGCGACCGGGGGCAAAAGATATTGTATCAACAGTGCTTCGTTACGTTTCATCCCACTTGAAGAGATGAAAGCAAAAGGCTACGGAGCCTATATTAAATTAGTTAGACCAATGAAAGAAATATACGTAGCAGGTGGTTGTTTCTGGGGAACAGAGCATTATCTCAAACAGATAGAAGGCGTTACGGCTACCGAAGTGGGCTATGCCAACGGTATTATCAAGAACCCAACGTATGAAGATGTTTGCACAGATAAGACGCAGTTTGCCGAGGCTGTACACATCACCTACGACCCTAAGGTTATAAGTTTGGACTTCTTATTAGGCTTATACTTTAAGTCTATCGACCCAACAAGCATAAACAAGCAAGGAAATGACCGTGGTAGTCAGTATCGTACAGGCGTTTATTACACCGATCCAGCCGACCTCCCAACGATCAAAAAAGTATTTGAAGAGGAACAAAAGCAGATTCACGGAAAGATTGCCGTTGAGGTGAAACCGCTCAAGAACTTCTACACAGCAGAAGAATATCATCAAGATTATCTTGACAAACATCCAACAGGCTATTGCCATCTGCCTGCAGCGCTCTTTGAGTATGCCCGCAAGGCTAAGATGAAAAAGTAAGAAAATGCTCTGGCAGAATTATTAAGTTCTCTGCCAGAGCATTTTTATTTATAGCTGTCTGATAAACTTAAAGGGACGATTCTCTCATGTACTATCTATCGTCTAACAACAAGTTGTCTTTTACCTAACGATATCTTACAATGGTATTAAGCCTCCGCACCACTCGTGCTAAGCCTCCGCACCATCCGTGCGGGACGTCCACACAAGTATAAAAGAGGATAAAACAAACTCTTTAGTGCCATCGCTTATTGCATAGAAAACAAATGACAAACTTGAAGGAGAAATTGTTTATTATGCTATGCGCAAGGTTATTGAATACGCACAACTCGTATTCCGAGATTAGCTGGACGAGCCATCATATAATTATAGAGCGTCTCTACAGGGTCAACAACCTTATTACCGTTCTTCCTAAGATTAGAAGCATTCATGAGATGGAGTCCATCCTTATGCCATACAGCAAAGCCAAGATGTGTTGTATCCAACTCTCGCTTATTAGTAACAATCGCAAGAATGTCACCATCTCGCACTACCTCTCGAAGTAGTTTGCTATTGTTAAGCAGACTCTTAGGGATATAGCGTAGCTTTGTTCCGTTGGTAGCATCCTCCAACTTCTTAAGTTCTGCCACGCGTTCAGGATTGTTCTTCAACATATCATAGAGTCTTGCGTTCTGACTCATATAGTTGATTTTCAACGTCTGAACAGCTGTGAAAGGAGGATTAGGCGTGTCTATCTCTCTGACAAAGCCCATTCGCTCATTATCTTCCAACCACCAATGGAAATAGTGCAGACGATTTACGTAACTCATCTTACCACCACGATAGCGGACTTGTTCTAACTGACGCACATAGTCTGAGAAACGTGTTTCGCCCTTCTTAACACAAAGTGTAAGAGCAGTAACAGCCTCAACATAAGTCGTACAGTCTAATCCATGAAGATTAATAACCAGTTTCTCATCCTCGTTGATATCTAAGGTATGGGCAACATAAGGCACCCCGATAAACTTTCGTGCAATCTTAATAATAAGCTGATCATTGGTAAGTTGCTGTCTTTGTGGTACAAACTCTTGCAACAACTGACAAACCAAAGCACTATCAGCCTTTGTATACGTGTCTATATAGGTGGGTAGTGTGTCATTCTGTTCGACTACAGATGCCTCAGGAACAGCACTTGTCATCTGTTCTGATGTCACAACTGTATCAGCAACTTGCTGTGTCTTTGCCTTCTGTTCGGGCTTTGCACCACAAGCAGAGAAGGCAAAGAGAGCAGAGAATATAAGTGAATATTTTAGTGTCATATTAATAAGTTCTAATTCAAAAAACAACATATCGTTAGGCTACTAACGTTCTAACAATGTCTATTCTATTTCTCCTTCTTTCTTCCAAAGTTAAAACCTGCATAGAGATTAATACTTCCAAAGAAGTTATTAGTAGAGAAATTACTGCGACGATAATTATAGGCATGAAGGATAGTACTCATACCAACATACCATTTGCTATTGTTCCACACCACACCAAAGCGTCCAATACCATCAACGTTAATATTACTAAACTTAAAATCATTAATAGAAAAGGAACGCTGAGTAACGTCTCCCTTACTACTTTTATAAGCTAAAGCCAACGAAAGTGAACCAGCCAAGACCCAGTTACGAGCAAAAACCCAGTTATAGGCATAGCCACCACTGATAGAAATATCAGTGTACTTGACCTCACTAAACATCAATGTACTGTCTATCGGATTGGCAGGAACCTGATTACCAAGACGATTTGAGATGACTCTATTAAGTTCTCCCCAATTGACATCAAGGCTATGCTGCGTATAGCCAATGCCCAATAGCGGACTACCTGCTGAACGACGTTGTATCGTACTTTGGCTGAAAGCTGCTGGATAAGAGAATCTACGATGATTGAAGATATAATAAATATTGAAACCCTTAATGGTTGAAGTCAATCCACCAAAGTCAGTACCACGTATTGCATCCGTGTTAATATCCTTCCCAAGATACAACTGTCTGATTTTATAATCATTGCCTGTCTTACGATAATAAATATCGAGTCCGAGCATCGAACTATATAAACTTAAATCATATTCTTGTCGAGGATTGTTGTTCTTGTTCCAGAAATCTAAATGCTTTATATCGAGTGTGTAACCCAAGAATATCCAACGCCAACCGAAATAAGGTCCTATACGTACCGTAGCCTCTGGTGCAAAGGTAATACTTTGCTCTTTCGAACTACTCAAACGATACACCTCATAGGTATTTGTATTCTGCAACATAAAAGCAAAATTATACTTTTGAGGCTCAATATAAGAAGTATCTATCTCGTTGAAATGCTGGAAAAAGCCACCGCCTTTGCCCGACTTCTGTTTGAACATGCGCGAAGTTTCACCTCTGCGCATCCATCGCACAGAGTCTGTTTCCTGCTTGCTTGAAAGGATATCACCACTATCTTTCCTAACAACTAAGCTATCAGATAGAGTCGTTGATGAAAACGCATAAGCCTTTGTTCCTCCTAAAAACAATAGGAGGAAACTCAGAACCAAGTAGTCGTTGAAAGTTAGCTTCATCTGAATAATTAAACAAAAACAAATGCCCTCAAGGGCTTTTCCTATATCTTTCCGAGGATGCGATCCATCACCCAGTTGGTTGGAGTGGCACTAACACTCGTACAATCACATGCTCCATAACCCTGCATATCCTCAATAACAGACTTAATAATAGGGAGTTGAACGTATGGAGGATTAGCGACCTCAATATCTCTTTCACCCTCACTTGTACAGAGGTGGATTGGTGCATAAGTATAAACAGAGAAGGATAGTCTACCTTTTGAACCATAAATCTCTATACGATCCTCACGCGCACTCTCATGGGCAGCAAAGCACCAAGCACCACTACCAGTCAAACCATTCTCAAAACGGAACACAGCATTTACCGTATCTTCGAGGTTGTAGAGCCCTGCACGATTAGCTGTGTAGCCATGCGCCTTGATAATAACACCAAATAAGTTTTGTAGTAGGTCGAGCTGATGAGGAGCAAGGTCATAGAAATAACCGCCACCAGAGATATGCGATTGTAGACGCCACGGCAGTTGCACGTTCTTTTCGTAATCCAAATCGCGTGGAGGAACAGCAAAACGCACTTGCACAGTAAGTATCTTACCTAATTCACCACTATCAACAATCTCTTTTACTTTCTTGAAGTAAGGAAGATAACGACGATAATAAGCGACGAAACATGGCACTCCTGTCTGCTCTGACACACGATTAATACGCACGCAATCCTCGTAAGAAGCCGCCAAAGGTTTCTCTATATAACAAGGCTTTCCAGCACGCATTGCCATGATAGCAAAGGTTGCATGGGCAGAAGGAGGTGTAGCAATATATATTGCATTTACGTCAGGATCGTCTACCAAAGCCTGTGCATCGGTATACCATTTCCGTATACCCTGACGCTCAGCATACGAACGCGCCTTTAACTCGCTACGGCTAAACACTGCGACAACATGCGAGCCCATCACTTCATTGAACGCAGGTCCAGACTTCTTTTCTGTCACCTCACCGCAGCCAATAAATCC
The DNA here is from genome assembly GCF_000517825.1 of Prevotella sp. ICM33. Lineage (NCBI taxonomy): Bacteria > Pseudomonadati > Bacteroidota > Bacteroidia > Bacteroidales > Prevotellaceae > Prevotella > Prevotella sp. ICM33. Next base: position 19,559 of record NZ_JACD01000006.1, on the reverse strand, counting down.
CCAGTTGATTTGTTTCATTTACACATCAGTTATCTACAAACGCATCGACAAGAGTAAAAAAGCTTGCTTCTACTTTGCCGAGTGCAGCATATTTTCTGCAAAAATACGAAAAAACTATCAACTGACCATTCATAGCTATTAACTTTTTAGTAACTTTGCAGGAAAAGCTGATTATATCACATACTCTTCAAAATATGATTATCAAGAATTCAGAATTCACTATATCTTCACCTTCATTGTCAAAGTGTCCAGAAGATACAAAGGCAGAATATGCTTTTATTGGACGTTCAAACGTAGGAAAGTCAAGCCTTATCAATATGCTTTGTAACCATAAAGGCTTGGCAAAAACCTCATCAAAACCGGGCAAGACGCTACTTATCAATCACTTTATTATCAATAACGAGTGGTACTTAGTCGACCTTCCTGGCTATGGATATGCCAAAAGTTCAAAGACTGTAAGAAATAAGTTGGAACAGATGATTGCCCAATATATCCTCCAACGCAAACAACTTGTGAACGTATTTGTACTGATTGATATCCGTCATGAACAACAGAAGATAGACCGTGAGTTTGTTGACTGGTTAGGTGAAAGCAATGTTCCTTTCTCTATTATCTTTACAAAAGCAGACAAGCTATCACCTGCCAAGGCTAAGTCAAACGCCCTTCTTTGGATGAAAAAACTACAGGATAGATGGGAAGAACTTCCTCCTTACTTCATTACGTCAGCTGAAAACAAGACTGGAAGAGAAGAAGTATTAAACTATATTGACGAAATCAATAAGACTTTATAATAGGACTTTATGGCGCAGATACCCTATCTTGATGTCCAAAATCTAACAAAGAGCTTCGGTGCACAGGTCCTCTTTAAGGATATCTCTTTCTCTATTGCAGAAGGACAGCACGTTGGACTCGTAGCACAAAACGGTACAGGAAAGTCTACTCTACTCTCTATTCTAACTGGAAAAGAGGGTTATGACAGCGGTTCTATCATCTATCGCAATGATTTGCGAGTGGGAATGTTAGAGCAAAGTCCGTATTTTGACCCAGAAGAAAGCGTCTTGGATGCTTGTTTCAACCATGAAGGAAATCCTGAAAGGCTCCTAAAGGCAAAGCAAATCCTCACCATGTTGAAGCTCTATGACTTAGAACAACCAATGGGACAACTAAGCGGTGGGCAGCAGAAGCGCGTTGCTTTGGCAAATGTTCTTATATTGGAACCAGACTTCCTTATACTTGATGAGCCTACCAACCACCTTGACTTAGAGATGATTGAATGGTTAGAAGGCTATCTTTCTCGTGGTAACAAGACCATCTTTATGGTGACACACGACCGTTATTTCCTTGATAACGTGTGTAATACTATCTTAGAATTAGACAACAACACGATATACACCTATCGTGGCAATTACTCTTACTACTTAGAGAAACGTCAAGAGAGAATCGACAACACCCGCGCTGAGATTGCACGTGCAAACAACCTCTATCGTACGGAATTAGAGTGGATGCGCCGAATGCCACAGGCTCGTGGACACAAAGCACGCTATCGTGAGGAAGCTTTCTATGAATTAGAAGCAAAGGCTAAGCAGCGAATTGAAGAACGACAGGTACGCTTGAAGTCATCAAGTGTGTATATCGGAAGTAAAATCTTTGAGTGTCAATATGTCTCAAAGAGGTTTGATGACAAGATAATACTGAACGACTTCTACTATAACTTCTCACGATTTGAGAAGATGGGTATCGTTGGTAACAATGGTACTGGCAAGTCAACCTTTGTAAAGATGTTACTGGGAGAGGTTGCACCTGATAGTGGTAAGTTTGATATTGGTGAGACAGTGCGCTTTGGTTATTTCTCACAAGAAGGCTTAAAGTTCCGTGATGATCAAAAAGTTATTGATATTATCACAGACATAGCAGATTATATTGACCTTGGAGGAGGCAAACACATGACGGCTTCACAGTTCCTCAACTACTTCCTCTTTTCACCAGAACAACAGCATAACTATGTGTATAAGCTCTCTGGTGGTGAGAAACGCAAGCTCTATCTCTGCACAGTCCTAATGAAGAATCCGAACTTCTTAGTCCTCGACGAGCCTACCAATGATTTGGATATCCAGACTTTACAGATTCTTGAGGAGTATCTTCAAGACTTCCCAGGCTGTGTCATCGTGGTATCACACGACCGATATTTTATGGATAAGGTTGTTGATCACCTCTTAGTATTCAAGGGTGAAGGAGAGATTCAAGACTTCCCTGGTAACTACACGCAGTTCCGTGACTTTCAAAAGATGAAGTCTAAGGAAGAAGAACAGCAGAAACCAACAAAGAATAGTAGCCCAACAGCAAACGAACAGAAGAAGGATTATCGTAACAATACAAAGCGTAAGATGTCTTTCAAGGAGAAGCGGGAATACGAACAACTTTCTGATAAGATTGCACAATTAGAAGAAGAGAAACAACAACTTGAAGAAGAACTCTGTTCTGGCAATCTCTCTGTAGACGAACTTACAGAAAAGAGTAAACGTCTACCTATCTTAAAAGATGAGCTGGACGAGTTAGAACTTCGCTGGTTAGAGTTGGCTGAACTTGCTTAACACCCTCAACCCTACTCTACCCAATGAGGTTTCTCATTATAAAGAGGTGAATAATTCACTCCACGATATACATGGAAGAGTCTCCACTTTTCAAAAGACAATTCTTCATATCGGATATCCCGACTCATAAAAAGGTGTTCCCCTAATTTCTTTTAGGGTAATTCCATGAAATGAATGAACTATTCCTATTATCTTTGCTGCATAACAAATAAGATAATAACTAAAAAAGATGATTATGGAAAAGAAGAACTTTTATCGCCAGCTTCGCCTTAGTTGCGTAGTCCTTATGGCAGTCTTTGCACTCAGTGCTTCAGCACAGTCTTCACGTCAAGTACGTCCTTACTCTTTCAATAAGAAAGGTGTATTCTATGGTCGTCAACCAGTTATGGGAATAGACATACGCACCTTCGTTGACCTTGGGTATGGTTATGCAAAAGATAGATATAACGTTTATTTTGAAGGACAGATTCTTCCATTCGTTGACCCAATGACCTTCCGTCTTAAGGTACCAGGAAGTGTTTACCAAGGTGGCTATCCAGGCGATTATTCTGATGACTATCCAGTTAATCCTCGTGATGGGTACGACCCTTATTATAATGAAGGTTACGTCGTTACTTCTAATGCAGTTCTTTACAATGGCAGAAAGATTAGCGCCAGTGCAAGAAGCTTCAAGGACTTAGGATGGGGCTATGGGAAGGATGCCTTCGATGTCTATTATATGGGTGACAAGGTAAGCGGCGCCAGCAGCTCCAGCTTCAAAGTACTCAAAGATGGCTATGCAGAAGATGCATTTGACACCTATTATCGTGGAAAAGTAGTAAGATAATGATTCAATTATGATAGATCAGATACTTTCTTATAACAAAAGGTTTGTGGCTGAAAAAGGCTACGAACCTTTTATTACATCTGGGCAACCAGATATGAAGTTAGCTATTGTCAGTTGCATGGACACCCGTTTGACGAAGTTGCTACCCAATGCACTCGGCTTAAGAAACGGAGATGCAAAGATTATTAAGGTTGCTGGCGGAACCATTCTTACCCCCTACGACTCTGTAATGCGCTCCCTTCTTGTGGCTATCTATGAGTTGGGTTGTCAAGAGGTTATGATTATCCATCACTCTGGTTGTGGTGCTTGCAACATGAATGCCGATCATTTTCTTCACCTAATGCGCGAACGTGGAATCACGGACGAAGCTATTAAAGAGGCTGAGCAGCAGATTAATCTAAACGAATATTTGGACGGTTTTCATGACACAGAGGCAAGCGTACGCCGTACGGTGAGCACTGTTCAGCAACACCCACTCGTACCAAAAGACATTATTGTACGTGGTTTTATCATAGACTCACGCACAGGCGAACTATCACCCGTCGACTAACAAAGCATCAAAATAGCTGAGACCCTTGTTGATAATCGCATATCACACAAGGGTCTCATCAATTACATACTTGACATTTAGATGTCACTGAGAATTCTCCCAGCTGCTTGTAGATTAAGATAACGTTTACATAGTTAGTTTTAATGTCATCTCCGACATTCTGATGCAAAGGTAAATATTTCTGTTAGAACAACCAAAAATTATCCTATTTTTGTTATATTTTAGTAAAAATATCACATCAGAACCTCTTTAATTCTTAAATTTCTACATAAAATACAATAATTATTCATTCTATGTATAAATAAACTCTTTTCGTCATTTGAGTATCCTATTTAATTACATCTTACACTGAAATGTGTAATACTCATCATTCGCTATTATTTAAGAATGAAATATAGTCTAAGAAAAATTACACATATTAGCTACCCATTAGCCACTTACGAACCTTCTTAATAATAACCACAACGCCTCTCTTTACTTACTTTTAAGATACGTGATAGAAGTCCGCACATATCGTGCTGATGCTCCGCACATATGGTGCTGATGGTAAACACCACTGGTGCGAAGTACTAAATACCATGCAATCTATTGTCGATGTGGAACAAACTTATTGTTAGAAGTAAGCATGAGTAACCATCCACACATTTAAGTAAAGAACCAGAAAAAAACTGGGACACACAAAATAATGTACATCCCAGCATTAGAAACCATTTTAAAATACTATAATTTTCACCTATATATATTCTACTTCGAGCCTAAGGAGAATTTAACAGGTAACGTATACTTTGTAGCAACCTTCTTATTACCATTTCTACCAGGATTCCACGCTGGCATCTTTGACACTACACGAAGGGCTTCCTTATCAAGAGAAGGACTAACAGAACGTACAATCTCTGGCTTAATAACCTCACCCTTAGCCGTTATGACAAACTGTACCATAACACGTCCTTGCTCTTTTCTACTTACCGCATCTTTCGGATAACGAAGATTCTTTGATAGCCATTGATATAAATTACCTTTAAATGTAGGCATGACTTCTGTAACTATAAATACTCGTTCAGACTCTTTCGTTGGCTTCTTTTGAAGTTCAACACTTGCCGTAAGCTTTGTTACATTACGTGCTATAGTCTCGATATTACTTACCGCCAATAGCATTGCTACCAATGGAATATAAAGCATATACTTTGCTTTAAGGATTCCTTTTGTTTCTTTTTTGTTCATCATCTTGATTCGTTTTTTAATAGGTAAAACATTAAAATTATTTGTTATTGTAGCTACATTCTTCCTATATGTTAACCCAAGCAGATGGTACTGATACTCTTTATTATCCTTACCATTAGCAAGAACGCTGTTATCAGCAAGATATTCAAGATTTAATCGCACTTCACGTTTGAGCAACCAAACGAAAGGATTAAACCAAAAGATAATACAAAATAGTTCTGAAAAGATTATGTCTATTGAATGGAGTTGCTGGCAATGTGTCAATTCATGCATCATTATCTCCTCTATCTCATCACTCTTATGCCTCTCTGGATTGATGAATATCCAATCAAAGAAGGAGAAAGGACCTTCGTCATCGGTTAACAGATAAACTTCTGTATCACATATATAAGAACTTTGACTATTGTTCTTTAGCAATATAATAGAAACCAACTGGCACAAAAAACGTAGTAATAAGACACAGGCAACAACACTATAGACAATCAACACTATCAACTCCCATAGTAGGACTTCACCACCCTGCGAGGAAGTAGACACAGCTGGTAAAACGACTGTTGCATATTCATTGGCAATGGATGTCATCCCTTCGCTGTTGCTTAGCCATACTGAAAAATCCATTACTGGTACCAACATGGCAACAAGATACATTCCGATAAGCGTAGCCCTACGCCATGAAAAGAAGGTATCTCCTGTGAACATCAACTTATAAAAGCTGAAAAGTAAGATAAGGGCTATATTCAATTTCAATAAATACATTATCATAATCGTCAAAACGTTAAGTTATTATTATTGGAGAAAAGAATAAATACGTATTTCTCGGCTACACCTCTTTCCCTTTTTCAATCTCATTTATAATATCTTTCAGTTCTTCTGGCGAGATGTTATCCTCCTTTGCAAAAAAGGAAACCATTTCACGGAAGGAACTCTTAAAGTACTTATCAACGAAGCCTTTCATGAAATCTGCTTTATACTTCGACTGTTCAATCTTCGGAACAAAGTGATAGGTCAGTCCATGCTGCTCAGCGACTACATATCCCTTACGCTTCAGATTGTTCATGATTGAAGCCACTGTAGTATAAGGAGGTTTAGGATCTTCCAACTTTTGCAGTACATCTTTGATAGTGCAGCTTTTTAAGCTCCATACCTGCAACATTATTTCTTCTTCTTGTTTAGTTAGTTTCTCCATAAATTATATATCTAAAAAGTTCACGCCACAAAGCTACGAATAATTCGTAAGAAAGTCAAGTATTAGATAGTGAAATAAAGTTAATTAGACAATATTTCACATTATATTTCAATGTAATACGAAATATTAGTAAGAATACATGATTAGTAAAATGTCAGCTTTTACATTAGGTTTACCCTGTAAATAATAAGGTTGTTCCTTTGGAATTATCCCCTCTATTAATAAGAAAGTTATGGTTTTTATTCAACATCTCTTGTCTTTATGCTTGTAAAAGTGTACATTTGTACTTACATATTAAGCTTAAAACAAAATGATTAGAAAACTATATACCTTCCTTGCTGTGGCAGCCTTAATGTTGAGTAGCTGTAAAAAAGGGTCACAAGATAAACCGAAAGCAGATAGTCATGACATTAAGACTATCCCGACAGAGATAACTGACAAAGGCGATCAGGCTGTTAAGAATGCAAACAAAAGGGATGCTGGCTTCATCAGTAACAGAGCAAACGAGGTTACACTGACGATTCCTTGTTTGGGAGTTGTCAACATGGACAACCTTGACCTACTGCCCCCTCCTAACGAGATAAGCAAGAAGGATTCTACCATCATTAAACAACTAAATAACGGAGAGGTATTCTTATTACAACCAGGAACTAAAGGTATTATGCTAACGGACGCAGGCTCAAAGCTATTAGTTCGCTTCCAAATGGGCGAATTATGGGTTTGGAAGTCAGCTACAAAATAAGTACGTCCGTTCTATCGGTCCTCGATAGAAATCCTTTACTACGTCCTATCATTAGCTAAGCCTAACTATCAGGCTAACTCTTAACCTAAAATATACAAATAAATCACCTTATCAAAAGATGAAAAGAAGCCTTTTTCTTGTTTTCTTATTGCTGACATTTACTGCTCACCTACATGCTATCACAGTAAACAACCCTGTTGATTACGTAAGTACTTTAGTGGGTTCAGCCTCAAAACCAGAACTTTCAACGGGTAACACTTACCCCGCTATTGCCCTACCATGGGGCATGAACTTCTGGACTCCACAGACTGGAAAGATGGGAGATGGCTGGACTTACACCTACGGAGCCGATAAGATTCGCGGAATCAAGCAAACACATCAACCAAGTCCATGGATTAACGACTACGGACAGTTCTCTGTCATGCCCGTCGTAGGTAAGAAACTCTTTGACGAGGAAGGACGTGCCAGCTGGTTTTCACACAAAGCTGAGACTGCTACTCCTTATTACTATAAGGTTTATTTAGCAGACCACGACGTCACTGTAGAGGTGAGTCCTACCAGTCGTGCTGCTGTAATGCGCTTCACCTATCCACAAACAGAAGAAGCTTATTTCGTTGTAGATGCCTTTGACAAGGGTTCTTCCGTAACGATTATGCCTGACAAACGTACTATCGTGGGCTATACAACCAAGAATAGCGGTGGTGTACCAGCAAACTTCAAGAACTATTTTGTGCTGCGCTTCGACCATGATTTCTCTTTCGTTGGCAGTATCGAAGATGGGAAACTATCAGAGGGCAAGACTTCTGCAACCAGCAATCATGCCATGGCTGTTGTCGGATTCCACACCAAACGAGGCGAACAAGTTAATATACAGGTAGCCTCATCGTTTATTAGTGACGAACAAGCACAGCACAATCTCAAGGAAGTGGAGGGCAAGACATTCGACGAGGTGAAGTCAGAAGGCAGAAAAGAATGGAACAATATCTTAGGACGTATAGAAGTGGAAGACGATAATATCGACCATCTTCGCACTTTCTATAGTTGCCTCTATCGCTCAGTACTTTTCCCACGTTCGTTCTATGAGTTAGACGAACAGGGTAATCCTATCCATTATAGTCCTTATAATGGCAAAGTACTATCGGGTTATCTCTTTACTGACACAGGTTTCTGGGACACCTTCCGTTCGCTCTTTCCATTGCTCAACCTCGTCTATCCTTCAATGAATGAGAAGATGCAAGCGGGCTTAGTCAATGCCTATAAGGAGAGTGGATTCCTTCCAGAGTGGGCAAGTCCGGGGCATCGTGATTGTATGGTGGGCAACAACTCGGCTTCGGTCGTTGCTGATGCTTACATCAAGGGATTGCGTGGCTACGATATAGAAACACTTTGGGAAGCTGTTGTGCATGGTGCAAATGCTGTTCACCCAACCGTTAGCTCTACTGGACGTAAAGGCTTTGACTATTATAATCGCTTAGGTTACGTACCCTATAACGTGGGAATCAACGAGAGTGTTGCCCGCACATTAGAGTACGCCTACGATGACTGGTGTATCTATCAATTGGGATTAAAACTCGGAAAGAGTGCTAAGGAACTCAAACCTTTCAAACTCCGAGCAATGAACTATCAGAAGGTTTTCGACAAGGAAACGGGTCTGATGCGTGGACGTAATGAGGACGGTAGCTTCCAGTCGCCATTTAATCCTTTCAAATGGGGTGATGCCTTCACGGAAGGAAACAGCTGGCATTACACGTGGAGCGTATTCCATGACCCTGCTGGGCTGGCAAAGTTGATAGGAGGATACGATAAGTTTAATGCAATGTTAGACAGTGTCTTCCAACTACCACCTACCTTTGACCACAGCTATTATGGCTTTACAATTCACGAAATACGTGAGATGCAAATCATGAACATGGGTAATTACGCACATGGAAACCAACCTATCCAGCACATGATTTACCTCTATGACTACAGCGGACAGCCTTGGAAGGCGCAGTATTGGGTGCGTGAGGTGATGGACCGACTCTATACCGCGCAGCCTGATGGCTATTGTGGCGACGAAGATAATGGTCAGACATCAGCTTGGTATGTCTTCTCTGCTCTCGGCTTCTACCCTGTTTGTCCTGGTAGTACACAATATATGATTGGTACCCCCTACTTTCGTAAAGTCAAGATACAGTTGGAGAATGGTAAGACTGTCACAATTCGAGCTGAAAAGAATAACAAAGACAATCGCTTCATTCAGCATATTACAATGAATGAGCAGCCTTATCCACATTATTATCTTGAGCATGAACAGCTGTTATCAGGTTCTATAATCGACTTCACAATGGGCAACAAACCTGCGAAATAGGAAGCTATCACATCCCCTTTGCACTCAATTAACAGATTTTGTTTCTATTTGAACAAATCTGTTAATTAAGAGGCAGCATGTTAATGAGTTCTATAAAATCATTTAAAACGGTATAAACAATTCCCTGCTATTATAATTTCTTTACGTATATTTGCAACATATTAATCCAAAAATGAATATATAACAATGAAGAAAAACTTTTTTTCTAACCACGCTTTATGTGCTGGTTTAGTATTAGGTGGACTGTTTACATTTTCCAGTTCATACGCTGCAAACAATGAAGTAAAGGATAATAACAACGTAGTAGCTGCAGCACCTATAACCAACTCTAAGATTGTTGGTACTTGGGAGCTTACAAATAAGGGTAGCTATGCCATTGTGCGCAATCCAAGAACACATAAGGAATATAAGGTAGGTTTCACGATTGACAGATATGACGACTATAAGTTCCTCCCTGTTGACTTCGCTACAGGTGAGTCTGTTAATCTTCGAACGCTTGTTGGTCACGATGATAACGACCTTGATGATGAGTTGCACCGTTTCGATTTCTACCATGATGGAACCATGAGTGTTATAGAAAGAGAAGACAATGGCAGATGGAAGCGTGATGACGATATCGGTGTTTATGGTTTCCGCCGTGATGGTTTCTTTATGAAGATAGACGGTAAGATGCGCAAGAACCTCCAAATTAGATTCTTGAACAACAATGAGTTTGAGCTAACTCAGACCAAATTCAATGACAGCGACTTGAGAAGAGTAGTCGTTAAGAAGGTTATGAGATATGTTCGTGTTACAAGAAAGTAAGACATAACTAACTCAAACTTATAATATACACCCCAATTAATAGTAGCTTGAACTTATATAAAGCTCTGTTAATTGGGGTTTCTTTTTTTTCTTTAAGATAAGGAGTGATAAAGTAAACCCCTATTACATAATAAATCACACGAAGAAACAAAGCAGACGAAGTTAAAAGTAACACCCCAAAACACCCCTGTAGGCAACATATTTTAGTCTAAAAGGCAAAGAAATATATTGACAAAAAGATTAAAGAAAAGGTAGGAAAATGGATTAAAAGTGACTTATTTCATCACCTTTGCAAGTTATTTGCTATCAAGTAGTTGCAAATTAAGATTTCAAAAGGTGCTTAATAAGGCTTCAAAAGGGCGTTAGTAAGAGGCTTAAAGAGCATCTTTTAGAAGCCTAAAGGGCGTTAATTGCAAGCCATTTTATGGTCTTTACAAAATCAGTTTATGAAAAATTAGGACAAAGAGGAATACTCGGAAACTTGAAATGGTTAGGTTTTCTTTTGCATTTAGAATCTTAACAAATATCACACAGAGAAAAGGAGATAACTGAGAATTGTCAAAAAAAGCGATAGAAGTTACCGAAGCAACGTCGATACTTAAAACAACGGAGGTTATTTGCGAGTTTTATGTACAAAGCATGAATTCCTTTAAGGTATCAAGAATCTGTACGCATCACCTCTGCCTCTCTTTAAGCCATCACCAACTCCATGATTTTGAGTTTAGATCCTTCCGCTCTATTTCTCCGTGTGACTTATTACGTAATAGCTTCACTTTACTACTCCAACTTCTGGAAGAATCAAAAATATAGCTCAAAAAGCCCCGAAATACAGTTTTTTTGTGTAAGTTTGTACAGCATTTTAAAACTGAGTTAAAAATAACATAACACAAACAACAAAATATGAAACGTAAGACATGGGTTAAAAACCATAAGTGGATTGGCATCATCATAACATTCTTCTTAGTAATGTTCTGCCTTTCAGGTATTGTCCTCAATCATCGTCAACTCTTTTCTGATATTAATGTAAGCCGTGGAATATTGCCTGGTCATTATGAATTTAACCAATGGAACAACGGATTACTACGCGGAACATTACGCTACAAAGATAATAAAAACAAAGATAAAGTGTTCATATATGGCGCAGCGGGTGTCATTCAAACTGATACAACTGCTTCTCACTTCACCGAATATAACCAAGGTCTACCTGCTGGTGCTGACTATCGACAGATGCGAGGAATGGCTAAAACCCCACAAAATGACCTGTTTGCGGTTAGCGTCATGGACTTATATAAACTGGGGAAGAACGCATCTTGGCAAAAAATAGACTTACCTAAGCAAGAGGATGACGAACTACTGACAGATATCACCACCCATGGTGACACGCTCATCGTTCTTTCTCGTTCTCACCTCTACTATGCTACAGCTCCTTATAAGAAGTTTACTTGTCTCACACTACAAGCTGGTGAGGGGAATGAGGGGAAGGTATCACTGTTCCGTCAAATATGGTTATTGCATAGTGGTGCACTGTTTGGAACCGTAGGAAAGCTCATTGTAGACGGAATTGGAGTCGTCTTAATTATCCTTTGTGTGACAGGTATATGGTATTGGATTCGTCGCAAAACAGTATCAATGGTCGTTTGGCATACAAAGATTGGGCATTACACATTCGCCTTGACGCTATTTATCGCAATAACAGGATGGGCATTACGTCCTCCACTGATGATTCTTCTTGCCACGAACAGTACAAAGCCATTGCCTGGCACGACTTTAGACAATGATAATCCTTGGAATGACAAACTGAGAATGATTCGATATGATGAGCAAGCTCACGACTGGCTCATCTCGACTTCGGAAGGTTTCTACTCTCTTAAGAATCTCTCTTCCAAGCCAACACCTATCACCACAGCACCCCCAGTGAGTGTTATGGGTCAAAACGTTTGGCAATACGCAAACAACAAATCATGGATAGTAGGCTCCTTCGATGGCCTGTTCTACTGGGATCGTAAGAATAACGTCGTACTTTACTACAATGATGCTATGGTCTCTACTCCCGGTATACCGGGTACAGCACCAGACGAACAGACAATCTCTGGCTATAGTTCTGATTTCACAAACAAGGAATGTATAGCAACCTATTTCCAAGGTTCATCCTTCGCAAAACAGCCAGAAGAATTGAAAGATAAGCCCATGTCGCTTTGGAGTCTTGCTTTAGAGGTACACACAGGTAGAATCTATGCCGGTGCATTAGGCTCCTTCCTCTTCATTTTCGTCATCGGTATCCTCATCATCTTCACCCTCGTGTCTGGTAAAAAGGCATAGGGATAGAATTTATCCGTAGTAACTTGGAGTGTACTGGAGACTTTTAGTATTTGCCATATTCATGTATTGCAAATAGTCTTCAGCACTCTTATGAATTAATTTACAAATTACATCATTTTAAATAATGCTGTAACGTACATGTAATTTCCCTATACAATGCTTTTAGTCTCTACCACAAACATGGTATTTTTCAGATAAATAGGTATTTTGAAGCATTATTTGAAATAAATACAATATATTTCTTTGTGGTTTGAAGATAAATATATATCTTTGCCGACAAATCCAAATAATAGGGATAAAATAGATTAAAGAAATAGGATAAAACTAAACTTAATCTATAAATTGCGGGATAATTCCACAAGCACAAAGTATAAAATCAAGACATAAAGTCAATAAAAAAAAGATTATGAATAAAGTAAAATTATTATTAGATTTCGTTCTTAATACCGCAGCATCGCTGAAGGGTACAGGTATTCATTTGATACGTATAGCCATCTTTATCATCTTCGTATGGATTGGTGGTTTGAAGTTCTGGAACTATGAGGCAGAGGGTATTGTACCTTTCGTTGCTAACAGTCCGTTTATGAGCTTCTTCTATACAAAGCAAGCACCTGAATATAAGGATTATAAACTCAAAGAGGGTGAGTTTGATAAGGTTAAGCATGAGTGGCATGAGGCAAACAACACTTATACATTCTCACACGGCTTGGGTATTGCAATTATGTCATTTGGTATCTTGACATTATTGGGTATTTGGTTCCCAAAGGTTGGTTTTGTAGGCTCAGGACTGGTCATTATCATGACATTCGGAACGCTATCCTTCCTTGTCACGACACCTGAAGTTTGGGTTCCAGACTTAGGTAGTGGTGAACATGGATTCCCGCTACTAACTGGTGCAGGTCGACTTGTCATTAAGGACGTATGTATTTTAGCAGGTGCCGTTGTTGTATTAGCAGACTGTGCACAGCGAATCTTGAAAAATAATAAGAGATAAACGATTATAAAAAAGGGGATGTTACAGTACATTCCCTTTTCTTTTATATAAATACAAAGAAGAACACAGCCTTTAATCATCTGAAAGATACACATTCATTATAGTGCTTTAATCCAAATCAATCGTTGATATTACAAGGCTATTCAGCCTCAACACCATTGGTGTTTACCCTTAGCACATTATGTGCGGACCGTTAACACGATATGTGCGGAACATCAATACGTTGGTTGGAGATGGTAAGAGAAGGAGGCATTATGCTCATTATAAGACACGAAAAGACGTTAATAAAAAGCTCTTCCGAAAGCACGAAAGATTATTAAGCAAGCAAACGCTATGATAAAACACACTGAGAAACACATCGGAAGCATAACTTTTCCATAAAGTAAATAAGATATTCTGTTACAATCTCAGAGTATTTCGTTATCTTTGCAGATAAAGTAGAATCTAATGACTACAAGATATAACATAGGGATAAAGAAGCATTTTCTTAGTAGCTGCCTTTGCCTGATACTACTATTTATCATCTCAAGCTGCAAGGAAACAACTACTTCACGGTCGTTATCAGAGCAGGAATTTCACTATGATGACCGCTTGTCAACACTGGCTATAGATAAAAAAGGATACTGGATTGGCGGTGAGACGGGTGTTATATGGCATGTTGACGGACAAAACAGAAAGCGTTTTTACACTGGACTTGACCGCATTTATGACATTGAACGCGCCCCCAACCAGACTAATCAGATATGGATAGCATCACGTAATGCCGGTTTACAGTTATGGAACATAGCTGCCGACACGCTTGTCCACAAGACGACCTTTGAGATTCCAAGCAAAGGTAACCGATACTCTCCATATAATATTGATATAGCAGACGGTACACTCTTTGTTGCCACTTCTCAAGGACTTTTCTCTATGCCGCTTAATCAACAGCAGCAAGGATTAAAGCCCCTTTACCCTATTCATAAAGAAAAGGCAGGTCAGTACTATGAACCTTTCTTAGTAAATAATCTCTGTCATGTTGGAAATAAGTGGCTTTTTGCAGCAACACAAGCTGGTGTTATAAGCATAAACCTCCAAACAAAGAAGACAGAACTGCGTCATAAAGGGGAGAATATACGTAATGTTGCTATTTATGATGGCAAACTTTATATCTTATCTGATAATCAGCTGACGATTGAAGGCTTCAATGGAGCTGATAGTAAGACCTTTTCGCTTCCTCAATCGGTTTTGTCTTTTTATAAAGCAAGTTCAACTTACTATTTTATTACTTCATCCAGCATTCTGTTATCAGACAACTTAAAGCGTTTTGTTACCATTCCATTACGTAACAATATTCCAGACAATCCGCATCAGATATCCATTGCAGACGATGGCAATGGCTTTTCTGTGCTACTGACAAAGAATGCAGTATGGCGTATTCCACACCATCTTGGCTTCTTTAACGCTAATCCTCCGGTCCTTGCTGCATGTCTTTCCGACAAATCCCTTATCTATGTTAATAATCAACATGAGCTATTCTGCCAGAAAGCAGGTGAACAGATAGCAAAGAAGATATACGACTTTGAAAATGATGAGTTGCCAAAGGAGATGTATGCCAATGGTGAGGACATTTATTACTATAATGCTAATAATCAGTTATTCAGACTGAATCTTGGTAATCATTACCTGATTAATCAGCTCTTTAAACGTCCACAACTGCTGGCGCAAACCAAGACACGCATCACATCTATGGCATTTCTGCCGAAACAAAGCAAGATACTACTTGGCGTGCAAGACTATCTATTATCCATTGATACCCAAAACGGTAAGACAGATACGATAAAGGCAATGGATAACAGATATATAACAGCTTTTCATCAAGTGAAAAACGGTGAAGGGATATATATTGCCACACTCAACCATGGTGTATTCTTTGGAAAGCATGGACAGATAAAACAAGTTGCAGGAACACATGATAAAGTATTTATCAGTAGTCTACTGACATACGATGAGCAGAAACCTCATCTCCTATTGCTCACCAATCATCATCTACTGATTCAAGGTTCTGACTCTATTCAGACAGATGGAAGCTGTAGAATGTTCTGTATCAATGACAGTGTTGTCTATACGATACCAGAGACAGGCATCCATAAATATATCATAAAAAAGGGACAGCTGATTGATTGTGGTAGTTACTTTGCAGACATCCACTTCAATGCTCAGGCAGGTGTCATCCTTGACAACGCCCTATATATAGGCTCCGACCTCGGCGTTTTGCAGTTAATTCCAGGAAAGGAAGAGGTGGCTAAATGGATTACCTTTGACAATAAAGTGCCAAGTTTACAACTTATTGGTATCATTCTCTTTACCCTGATCTGCATTCTCGGTATTATCTTCATTAGTTATCGTAGGCATCAGATATTGACTTATCGCCAACTTCAGATGAGTAAAGACGACCTACACCAACGTCTGGAAGCTTTAGAATCCTTAAAAGACAAGCTGACAGAGGTAGAGCGTAATACCCTCGATAGTATTAATAATGAGATTGATAGCATTAATATCAGCTCACAAAGTCTGCGTAATAACAACGAACATTTTGCAAAACTATCAGCACGAATAGCCCGGCTAAACCGTGATACAGCTCTTCAGATGGTGAAATATCTGAATGACCAAATAGCTCGAATCAAGCAATTTGAGGTCTATGAACGTGACACTATGGTGCATGAATCAGAAGAAGCACGCAATACGGACAATATTGAGGTTATCATTGAACAATGCCGAAAGAATGAAGTATGGCTCAATCATATCCAAGAACTTAAAGAACGACTCAATAAATTC
The DNA here is from genome assembly GCF_000517825.1 of Prevotella sp. ICM33. NCBI lineage: Bacteria > Pseudomonadati > Bacteroidota > Bacteroidia > Bacteroidales > Prevotellaceae > Prevotella > Prevotella sp. ICM33. Next base: position 3,159 of record NZ_JACD01000006.1, on the reverse strand, counting down.
CATCGTTCTACTCAAGACACACTCGTGCTAAAAGGACTGAATGATGGTATGAAAGAGCGTCTTCACCATATTCTTAATGAATCAAAACAACATCCTGTGGCAGAAGTTTATTCTGATTTCATTGCTGTTAAGCATCAATACGAGAACATTTTCACACAGGATGGCTTGAAGATTATTCGTAACTATATATCTGATAGTATCAAACGACTAAAAGAGTTTGAAGGTTATGAGATAATGACTAAGGCACTGTCGGACGAATTGCAATCGATAGAAAACGACATTGACAACCGCGACCGCATAGTACTCCTTCGCTTGTTACAGACGATTGATAATCGTATCAATCAAATTAAACATCTGAAGACACTACAAAAACTAATGCAGGAATATGCTGCTGTACACGAGAATGTTGTGCAGGAGAATGAGGAAAGACGCATGAAAAAGTTTAACTCAAAACTCTTTGCTGACATCGACTCTGCTACACGTGACATCACTGACCAAATAGCAGAGGTGTCAGACGAGTTCTTCAAGAGTTTTGCCATGACAGATAAAGAAGTCTGCAAAGAGATATTCCACTTTACTGCAGCCAACAGTCAGCAGGTACGAGTCTTGATTTTGCTCCTTGCAATGCCACGAGTAAAGCGCACACTCTTACCAGGAATGTTAGGTATCTATGGCAACTTAAATCCTGTTGTCAGTCGTCTTTATCATAGTAAGATCGGTGATAACAATGCAATTCTTACTGCCTATTGCAAAGAGAATCCATCCAGTATCGTCTATTATATTTTAAAATTATCAGAATAAGAGTAATAACTGATAATCAATATGTTAACAATAGTTGCATTCGTTTATTTTATCTAAAAAACGAGATGCAACTATTTTGTTTATAACATTTCTTCTACCTTTGTAGCAACATATTACTATTGTATTTTAATTAAACCATTTTATAAATTTAAAACTCTACCAAAATGACAAAGAAAACCTTAGTTGTTGGTTTGCTGGCAATGTTCTCAGTAACCACTTTCGCACAGACAGCGGCAAAGAAGATTAAAGACGTCCGTACACAACCAGACCTCTATTATCTTCAGGATGGACAGCAAGCAAGCTCACTCGAACTTCTTCCAGCACCTCCACAGCCAGGTAGTATTCAGTTCCTTTATGACGAAGCGCAGTACCAATGGGGTAAGATGCAGCGCAATACTCCTCGTGGTGATCAGGCAGCAGCTGATGCACGTGTAGGTGGCGATGGTGTTCCAAACGCTTTCTCTGAGGCTTTCGGTATTAAAATTAGCAAGGAGACAACTCCAGAGATTTATAAACTTGTTTTGAATATGCGTGAAGATGCAGGTGATTTGGCTACACGTAGCGCTAAGGATCACTACATGCGTGTTCGTCCATTTGCTTTCTATCACGAGATGACTTGTAACCCAGAGCAGCAGCAAGAGCTGTCAACTAATGGTTCTTATCCATCAGGTCACACTGCAATCGGCTGGGCTACCGCTCTTGTTCTGTCAGAGATTAACGTTGATCGTCAGAATGAAATCCTTGAGCGTGGCTATCAAATGGGGCAGAGCCGTGTAATCTGTGGTTACCACTGGCAGAGCGATGTAGATGCTGCCCGTATCATTAGTGCAGCCGTTGTAGCACGTCTTCATGCAGAACCAGCGTTCCAGGAGCAGTTGGCAAAGGCAAAGAAAGAGTTTGCTAAGCTGAAGAAGGAAGGCAAGATTGCTAAGAGTACATTTAAGACAGCAAACTAAGTCTTACGAAATATAAGGTGTCATAGGAGTTAAGCCAGTAGGTTTACATTAACTTTTTAGTTGATGGCTTAACTCCTCTTTGACTCTTTCTTATAGCTCTAACTCTTAGTTAGAAACCTAATTTATAGAAGATTGATAATAAAAATACCTTTATGAAAAGAATTATCCTTATTACTACCTGTGCATTGATGACTTGTGCAAGTGCCTTTGCTCAGGAAGAAGCAGAACCAAAGTTGGTAATAAAACCAACTGGTCGTATCCTTATGGATGCAGGTGTTATGCACTCAACAGATGAGACACTTGATAACCAGCTCAATGATGGTGTTGCTATTCCAGACGTACGTATGGGCGTAAGTGCCACATATGGTAAGTGGAAAGCAAAGGTTGATGTTGGTTATGCACGTCAAAGTCTTTCATTAAAAGACATTAGTCTCGACTATAATTTCAACAAAGAGAACTTGATTCGTATGGGTTACTTCGTACACCAGTTTGGTTTACAGAGTGGTACATCATCAAGTTTCAAGGTTTCAATGGAAGAGCCATTGGCTAACCAGGCATTCTTTAACAGCCGTCTGATTGGTGCGATGTATGTTCATGCTGGCGAGAAGTTCCATGCTACTGCATCAGTATTTGCTGAGAATGACGCGATGAAGATGACAACCGACAAGCTCGGCAACGAGGCATGGGGTGCAATGACACGATTGGTATGGCGCCCATTGACTGAGCGTGGTAAGATTTTCCACATCGGTATCAGTGGTGCATATGAGTCTCCACGTTATAACAAGACAGCTGCTCTCAGCCATAAGTCATACACCTTGAGAGCTCCTTTCCCAACACGTATAGCAAATGTTGCAGCACAGGAGGCTACAATCTCAGACGCTAAAGCACTGTGGAAGTTCTCTCCAGAAATGAACTTTGCTATTGGTAACTTCGGTTTCGAGGCACAATACTTCTACGTAGGCATCAAGCGCGACAACGCTATGCCAAACTATAACGCATGGGGTGCATATAGCAATGTACGCTACTTGCTCAAGGGTCAGGGTTATACTTATACCAAGGCTGATGCGGGTATTGCTACTCCAGACCCAGGTTCTTTGGAGCTTGTTGCAGCTTACAACTACTCTACCTTGACTGATAAGGATGCCAATATCTTTGGTGGTAAGGTAAATGATTGGTCATTGACCTTCAACTACTACCTTAATAAGTATATGATTTGGCGTGTTCGTGGTTCTATCACTCGCGCAACAGATAACGCTGCATTCAACAACAACACATTCTCTATTCTTGAGACACGTTTGCAGATTAAATTCTAAACTAATTCAGAATTCATAATCCATAATTCATAATTATGATTACCATTATAATTCAGAATTCATAATCCATAATTCATAATTATGATTAC
>NZ_JACD01000005.1:0-11054 GCF_000517825.1 Prevotella sp. ICM33 | reverse complement strand
AAAAGCAATGGAAGTCACGGAGGCACCGTCGGTGCATAGAGCGACGGAGCTTGTTAGCACACTTTTTAGTAACTTTATGCCTAAAGCGTTTATACCAAAATAGTTATCAAGAATCTGTACGCTACACCTCCGTAGCTCTTTGTGCCGTCGGCACCTCCGTAACATTGCATAACCTCCGTCCCTCCGTGACTCCGTGTGCCTATTATATAAAACTTTGAGTTTATCACTCCATATTTCGGAAGAACCCTTTTTAAGCCTATGGTAAGATGCTCTTTAGACTTTCATAAAACAAGAAGGCAAGCCTATAAAACAAAGAATGTAAGCCTATAAAACAAAAAAGGCAAGCCAAAGGCTTGCCTTAATATATTATGTAATATCTTTACATATTATTTGTTTACTGCGTCTGCCAACTCAGCACCAGCCTTGAACTTAGCAACCTTCTTAGCAGCAATCTTAATCTTCTTCTTTGTTCTTGGGTTAATACCCTCGTGAGCAGGACGCTCAGTTGTAGAGAAAGTACCAAAGCCAACGAGCTGTACCTTATCACCAGCAGCAAGTGCTTCCTTAATAGCCTCTGTAGTAGCATCCAAAGCTTTCTTAGCAGCAGCCTTACTTACCTCAGCGTTAGCTGCAATCTTCTCGATCAATTCTGTTTTGTTCATAATTTTGATTTATTTATTGATTAATTTTATGAGTGATATACAAGATTATGTTGCAAATATAGCTGTTTCCTTTTATAAAACAAATAAAATCATGGGAAAAGTGTAGAATTTTATAAAAAAAAGTCGTTATCTCGCTTATTTTCTGCTTAATACCGAGAGATTTTCGTAATTTTGCATCGTTTAAATGATATATTGTAAAGAATAAGACATTACGTAAAATGCGAAATATACCTATTGTAACAAAGAATCTTCTTATTATCAATATTCTGGTTTTTATAGCCACGTATGTTGTAAGAGGATTGAATATTGATTTGAATGATATTCTTGGCTTACATTTCTTTTTAGCTTCTGACTTCCGTATCTGGCAGTTCTTCACTTATATGTTCATGCATGGTGGGTTCACACATATCCTAATGAACATGTTTATGCTGTGGATGTTTGGTATGGTTGTTGAGAATGTATGGGGTCCAAGAAAGTTCCTTTTTTATTACATTGTCTGTGGTGTTGGAGCTGGACTTTGTCAAGAGTTGGCACAATATGGTACGTATCTCGTAGAGGGATTGGCTCATTTTGATTCCTTGAGAATCGGTACTACAGTTCTTCCTATGGATGTTTATCTGAATATGATGAACACTGTTGGTGCCTCTGGAGCAATCTATGGTGTGCTACTTGCTTTCGGAATGCTATTCCCAGAAGAGCGTATGTTCATCATTCCTATCCCTATTCCTATTAAAGCTAAGTGGATTGTTATGGGTTCAATCGTGGTAGAATTGTTCTCTGCGATAGGCACAAGCAATGATGGAGTAGCGCATTTGGCACACTTAGGTGGTATGCTTTTTGGTTTTATTCTTATCCGTTATTGGAAGAAGCATCCATATTCAGGCTATGGAGACTTCGGCATGAATCGGGGACATCAGTTCTTTGATCGTATGAAGAATACGTGGGAACAACGTGGAGGGCGTGATACTCGTAATGCAACGAATGGCAACAGTGAGTCTTGGTCGAACACTTCTCAGAGTAATAATGCTAATAATAGAAGTGATTGGGATTACAATGCCCAGAAGAAGCAACAGCAAGAAGAAGTTGATCGCATCCTTGATAAGATTCGTAAGAGTGGTTACGATAGTCTGACAAAAGACGAGAAACAAAAGCTCTTTGATAGTAGTAAAAGTTAAGTCGCTGGTCGATTGACAAAGAAATGAGTTGTTGGTTATAACAAAAATGTTCTTAATCAGCAACTTGTTAAAATATGAGTGGATAGGAACTTGTTAAAACTTTAAGTCTATCTGCTTGTTATATAACCACTTGGTAACTATTTATTTTATTCGTAAAGCTTAAAAAATACAGGGGTAGGGACCACCTGAATGTTTCGAATTAAGATGTTTAGCAAATTTAAGAAACTTACATATAGAATGTTGTTGGCAGGCAATATCATAGTTATTCTGTTGATGTTGTTTGTCGGAAATATAGGTAGGTTTAATCCTGTTGATTATCCCTTGTTGGCTAATTTAGGACTGGGCTTTCCGATACTCCTTGTGTTTAATTTTGTATTCCTTGTTGTTTGGTGTTTTCTCCGATTACGTACTATTTGGTTGCCATTGTTAGGTTTCCTACTTTGTTATGGTCCTATCCGTACGTATTCACCATTCAATATTCCTGAAGATAAGCCACATGGCGCTATAAAAGTACTGTCGTATAACGTCTTTATGTTCTCTTCATGGAGCGAGCCAGATGCTAAGAAGAATCCGATTGTTGATTATATCGTTAAGAGTAAGGCTGATATTGTCTGTTTGCAAGAGGCACAAGCGACATTAGATGACAAAGATCATATCTACTCAACACTGAAGAAACACTACCCATATTTCAAGTTGATGATTAAAAAAGCACCTGGTGCTGATTACATGGTACTGCTGAGTAAGTATCCTGTTCTTTGGCAAGATACTATCCCGTACGGCTCAAGTAGTAATCAGAGTGTGGCTTATATGCTTGATATTAAAGGGACTAATACGCTCGTTGTGAATAATCATTTCGAGAGTAATGGATTGAGTTCTGGCGACAAAGAAGGGTTTAAGACACTCGTAAAAGGTGGACTGAAGACTGGCGAAGCGAAAAGACAATCAGTCCACTTAATCACTAAGTTAGGCGACGTTTCGGCACGTAGAGCACCGCAAGCGGAGACAGTTGCACGTTATGTTAAGAAATATCTTGATAAGAAAGTGCCTGTTATTCTTTGCGGAGACTTCAATGATAGTCCGTTAAGTTACACACATCGAACCATCGCAAAAGAACTGAATGACTGCTTTGTTGAGAGTGGAAACGGACCCGGAATAAGCTATCATAAAAGTGGAATGTACTTCCGTATTGACCATATCTTTTGTTCCGACGATTTCGAGTCGTATGGGGCAAAGGTCGACAATAGTGTGACTACTTCCGACCATTATCCCATCTATTGTTGGCTTAAATACCGCCCAAAACCTTAAAAAACACACATTTATAAGGTATAAATTTCCCAAAGTGTGAAAATTTGCTTATCTTTGCACGTCTATCAAGTGTAGCGAAACAATAATTAAAAACAATCAAATAAAATGCAAAACAAAGGATTAGTAATTTGCGTAGCCATTCTCTTGACGCTCGCAAGTATCTTCTACCTGTCATTTTCAGTAGCGACAAGCTACTATGATGGTCAGGCAGCAAAGATTAAGGACCCTATTGCGCAACAGGATTATAAGGATTCTGTAAAGTATTTGGGGCTCTACTCTTACCAGAAATGCCTTGAAACACAGATCGGTCTTGGTCTTGACTTGAAGGGCGGTATGAACGTTGTACTCGAGATTTCGGTACCTGATGTTGTTGATTTCTTGGCAGATCACAAGCAGGATGCTGCTTATCAGAAGGCTTTGGAAACAGCAAAGCAGGAAGAGATGCACAGTTCAAAGGACTTTATCTCTCTCTTTGTAGATGCTTTCCACAAGGATGCTCCGGGGCATAAGCTTGCTGAGATCTTCGCTACACAGCAGCTCAAAGGCAAGGTTAGCACACAGAGTACTGACGAAGAGGTTGAGAAAGCACTCCGTGAAGAGGTTGCTTCAGCCATCGATAACTCATACAATGTCGTAACAAACCGTATCGACCAGTATGGTGTTGTACAGCCTAATATCCAGAAGTTGGAAGGTCAGGAAGGTCGACTCATGGTTGAAATGCCTGGTATTCGTGAGCCAGAGCGTATGCGTAAGCTCCTCCAGGGTTCTGCTAACCTTGAGTTCTGGGAGACTTATAACAACCAAGAAATAACTCCTTATCTCAATCAGCTCGACCAGCGTTTGGCTAATGGTGAGACAAAGGTTGACACTGCTGCTACTGATTCTACTAAGAAAGTACAGGCAAAGGCTGCTGCAACGCCAAAGTTCGCACTCAACAAGAACAATGCTGTAAAGGGTGAAGATGCTCAGATGGCAGCATTGAAGAAGATGCACCCATTGCTCTCTATGTTGCAGACTATCCCCGGTGACGCACTTAGCCTCGTAGGTTATGCAAACGTTCGTGATACAGCTGCTATCAATAAGATGATTTATGGTTCACTTGCTAAGCAGATTTTGCCAAGCGACTTGAAGCTTCTTTGGAGCGCTAAGCCAGAAGACGGACTTAATAAGAAGAATGTATATGGTCTTTATGCTTTGAAGATTACTACTTCAGACGGTCGTGCTCCATTGGAGGGTGACGTTGTTACAACTGCTAAAGACGATTTTGATGAGCATGGTCGTCCAAGGGTTAGCATGACAATGAACTCTGAAGGTGCTCGTGAGTGGGCTGCTTTGACAAAGGCAAATGTAGGTAAGGCAATCGCAATCGTACTCGATGGCGTTGTTTATTCTGCTCCACGCGTAGATGGTGCGATATCTGGTGGTCAGTCATCTATCTCTGGTAACTTCACAATTGAGGATACTAAGGACTTGGCTAACACCTTGAAGTCTGGTCGTATGCCTGCTCCTGCAAAGATTGTACAGGAGGAAGTCGTAGGTCCTACACTTGGTGCACAGTCTATTGAGCAGGGTCTTGTCTCTTTTGCTATTGCTTTCGTCCTCTTGATGCTTTACATGATTGTCATGTACAACTTCATTCCTGGTATGATGGCTAACCTTGCTTTGATAGCCAACCTCTTCTTCACGTTGGGTGTCTTAGCGTCCTTCCAGTCGGCATTGACTATGCCAGGTATTGCCGGTATCGTGTTGACATTGGGTACAGCTGTGGATGCTAACGTGCTTATCTACGAGCGTATTAAGGAGGAGTTGAAACTTGGTAAGGGTATGAAGCAGGCGTTGAAGGAAGGTTATGGAAATGCCTTCTCAGCTATCTTCGACTCTAACTTGACATCACTCATCACCGGTGTCATCCTTCTTGTAACAGGTACGGGTCCTATCCGTGGTTTTGCTACAACTTGGATTATTGGTATCGTTATCTCATTCTTCACTGCAGTATTCCTCACACGTCTTGTATTTGAGAATCGTGTAAGCAAGGATAAGTGGTTGAATCAGACTTTCACAACAGGATTCTCTAAGAACTTCATGCAGGGTAAGAACTATCACTTCCTTAGCATGTATAAGACAACCTTCACTGTTTGGGGTGTTGCTGTCTTGGTATGTATCGTCAGCTTCGCTGTTCGTGGCTTGAGTCGCAGTATTGACTTCACTGGTGGTCGCAACTATGTCGTTACATTGAACAAGCCTACCCATGTAGAGGACGTTCGTAAGGTGATGCAAGGAGCCTTCGTAAATACTGTTGGTGAGAATGCAGGTAAGCCTGCTACAACAACTGTTATTGCATTGGGTACAGATGGTAAGACTGTTCGTGTATCAACCAACTACAATATTGATTCTAACAATCCTGCTGAGGATGACAAGGCTGAGACAATCCTTTACAATGCATTGAAGAAGGGTGGCTTTGTTAGTCAGGCAAGTGTACAGAACTTCAAGAACCCAGATATTCGTGAGGGTGGCTCTATTATTCAGAGTGCAAAGGTTGGTCCTTCAATCGCTAAGAGCATTACTTATAATGCTATCATGAGCGTATTGTTGGCTATCTTCTTCATCTTCTTGTATATCCTCTTGCGTTTCCGTAACATTGGTTTCTCTGTTGGTTCAATCGTTGGACTTGTTCTTGACACGACAATCGTTATCGGTTGCTTCTCGTTGTGCTATGGTTGGATAGGCTTCTCACTTGAGATTGACCAGACCTTCATCGGTGCTATCTTGACCGTAATCGGTTATGATATCAACGATACCGTGGTTGTTTACGACCGTATCCGTGAGAACTTGGGTAAGCATAAGCATAATCTTGCAAAGGCTGATATCCAAAAGATCTTCAATGATTCTATCAACCAGACCCTCTCACGTACTATCAATACATCTGTATCAACATTGATCGTACTCGTGTCTATCTTCATCCTCGGTGGTGAGAGCATCCGTAGCTTCTCATTTGCGATGATTATTGGTATTATTATCGGTACTTTGAGTTCAATCTTCATCGCATCTCCTGTTGCTTACCTCGTATTGGGTAAGAAGATTGAGAAGCGTTCACACGAACTTGCAGAGGCACCTGTTGAGGCTTAATCAATAGATAGTCAGAACTAAGGTTTTACACCTTATTATATATAACAGCCCGTTATCAGCAATGGTAGCGGGCTGTTTTTGTATTTTTAATGGTACTGAATTGCGGGGCAGTTGGATGTAAATGATGGCTAACAAGATTGTTTCTTTACTTGTTATGGTTGTTAGTTTACAAATTATTTACATGAAAATAAATATTTTTTTTCGTGAAGATAAATATTTCTTTTCATGAAAATAATTTCTTTTCTTCATGAGAATAATTCGTAGGGGATAGGGTATTATAGTCGTAAAAACCATGAGAGGTAGTATTAAGTGGCTTTGCTATTTGTGCTCTTAACGGTTATTATCGCCTTTCACAGTTAATAACCTTCTATAGAAATAACCCTCCTTCCCATTGCTGTTTATTATCCGCACAGTGCGTGTTAGCCATCCGCACGATATGTGCGGGGCGTCCGCACTACTCGTGCGCAGCATCAACACGACGATAGAAAAGGGAAAGCAAGACTTATTATGTTGATTTATTGGTTTTTATTTTGCTGTTCATGTGGTTTGCACTACCTTTGTAGTCCAATTAAGAAAGATATAATGAGTAAGAAACATATACTCCTCGTTAATGACATAGCAGGATACGGAAAGGTTGCAACGGCAGCCATGCTCCCTATCTTGTCCTACTTGGGACATCCCGTTTATAACCTCCCTACAGCGTTGGTATCCAATACGCTCGACTATGGTAAGTTCAATATCCTTGAAACAACTGACTATATCAAAGGCGTATTCCCAGTATGGAAGGAACTTGGCTTTAGCTTTGATGCGATTGCGACGGGCTTTATCGCTTCAGAGCGACAGGCAAAACTGATAGCAGACTATTGTCGTGAGCAGGCTGAACGTGGTACGGCTATCTTTGTAGATCCGATTATGGGTGATGAAGGAAAGCTCTATAATGGTGTGACAGCTGCAACAATCAACTCTATGCGAGAGATGATTAGCGTAGCCGACCTTACTTTCCCTAATTACACAGAAGCGTGTTATCTTACATCAAGTAAGTATGATGAGAAGGGAGTTTGTTTCGAAGAAGCTAAAAGATTGCTGGATGGTTTGCGACTGATAGGTACAAAGTCGGCAATGATTACTTCTATTCTCGTTGATGGTACACCGTCTGTTGTAGGTTATAACCATGCAACAGATAAGTATTTTACACTACCTTATACCGAGATACCAGTACATTTCCCAGGTACGGGTGATATCTTCTCGGCAATCCTCATTGGTCATCTGTTAGACGGTGAAGAGTTGATTCCAAGTACACAGAAGGCTATTGATGGCGTTTATAAACTGATAGATCTCAATAAAGACAACAAAGACAAAAACAGGGGAATCCCTTTGGAGAAGTATCTTGGTGTCTTGTAACAATAAATTATGGACTGGATTAACGGACTATTTGCCATTCCTTCTGCCCTACAGGCAGTCGTGGTCCTCTCGCTGGTTTGTACAGTGGGATTGGGCTTAGGTAAGATTAGAGTAGCAGGCATATCACTTGGTATTGCCTTTGTATTCTTTTTTGGTATCGCTGCGGGTAGTTTTGGCTTGCAGGTAGATGAGCAGATGCTTAACTACTGTGAGACTTTCGGATTGGTTATCTTCGTCTATACACTCGGACTGAGTGTAGGACCAACCTTCTTTGGCTCCTTCCGACATGAAGGAACCTTGTTTAATCTGTGGAGTTTAGGCGTTATCTTCTTGGGAACCATTATGTCTGTCGTGCTCTCATATGCAATGAATGTACCGATGTCAAGCATGGTTGGTATCCTTTGTGGTGCTACAACGAATACGCCAGCACTTGGTGCTGCACAGCAAGCATTGCAACATGCGGGGCATAGTGGTGGTCCGGCAGCATTGGCAACAGCCGTTACTTATCCATTAGGTGTTGTCGGTGTTATCTTTGCCATGATATTTCTTCGTAAGTTCTTTGTGAAGCCTTCCGACTTAGTAGTACATTCGGGAGCAGACGACGACCATACTTATATCGGACAGTTTGTTGTTCTTAATCCAGCCGTTAATGGTAAAACAATCGCTGAGATAGCGCAAGGAACACATCGAAAGTTTATTATCTCACGTATTTGGCGTGGTGATGAAGTCATCGTTCCGATGAGTACAACGGTCCTACAAGCTAAAGATAATCTGCTTGTAGCGTCCAAACGCGAAGAAGTTCCAGCCATGGAAATACTCTTCGGAAAGCAGGTTAATTGCGACTTGAATAAAGAACAGGTGGATTGGAACCATCTTGACACAAAGGTGGAGAGCCGTGTTATCATCTTGTCAAACGGTGTGTTAAATGGTAAAAAGCTTGGTCAGCTTCATTTGAGAGATGCTTATAATGTCAATGTGAGCCGTGTTATCCGTGCTGATATCAAGCTATTGGCAACGCAAGACCTTGTCCTTCGTTATGGTGACCGCCTTACCTTGGTGGGTCAACCAGAGGATATTGATCATGCAGAGACCTTCTTGGGCAACTCTGTTAAGACGCTTAACGAACCTAATCTTGCTGTTATCTTCCTCGGAATGCTTCTTGGTTTGGCTTTAGGAACAATCCCTCTCGACATCCCTGGTATGGAGTCTCCAATCCGATTGGGTATTGCTGGTGGTCCAATCATTATGGGTATATTGGCTGGAGCCTTTGGTCCTCGTTTACATTTCATTGCTTATACGACGCGTAGTGCCTCACTCATGCTTCGTAAGTTGGGCTTATCACTCTATTTGGCGTGCTTAGGCTTGGATGCTGGTAAAGACTTCCTTGACACCGTTGTGCGCCCAGAAGGTTTGCTATGGATAGGTTTAGGCTTTGCACTTACGGTTGTTCCTGTTATCATTGTTGGGTTAATAGCCCTGCGATTGAAGAAGTTTGACTTCGGAACTATCTGTGGTATCCTTTGCGGTTCGATGGCTAATCCAATGGCATTGGGCTATGCCAACGATACTGTTAAGGGTGAAACGAGCAACATTAGTTATGCTTCGGTTTATCCTTTGGGCATGTTTGCCAGGGTTATCATTGCACAGATATTAGTCATGTTCTTCGTCTGATAGGTCCTTAGTGTTGCAATGATTATCAGCTTATCTCAGTTATCAGTAGGCTATACGCTGTCCCATCCTGTTATCTCTGACATCAACTTAGAGTTACGGAGTGGGCAGTTAACATGCTTGATAGGAGAGAATGGAATTGGTAAATCAACCCTTTTAAAGACCCTCACAGGCTTTCTTCCGAAGTTGAAAGGTAGCCTTTTGTTGGATAATCGTGATATCGAGTCTTTCTCTCAGCGAGAACTTGCACGGCAGGTGAGCATTGTTTTGACACAAAAACCAGATGTGCAGAACCTCACGATAGAGGAGATAATAGGCTTGGGAAGGTCGCCTTATACTGGTTTCTTTGGTCGATTGCGTGCAGAAGACCGTAAGGTTGTTGATGATGCAATCGCTACGATGGGGATTGAAAAGCTTAGAGGGAGAATGATTCAGACCCTTTCTGATGGCGAAAGGCAGAAGGTGATGATTGCGAAAGCACTGGCTCAAGAGACCTCTATCATCTTACTTGATGAGCCAACAGCCTTCCTCGACTTCCCTTCTAAGGCTGAAACCTTTCAGTCTTTACAGCGAATGGCACATGAAAGGGATAAACTCATCCTCTTATCAACGCATGACTTAGAACTCGCAGTACGCTTTGCCGATAGCTTGTTGGAGGTAAAAAGGGGGCGCTTACAAGCAGTGTCTGCAACGGAAGTGAAGGCTTCTATTAGTGCAATCATTGATAGATAGCCTTTGTTTTAGTCAATCTTTTAATAGCGCTTGCAACCCAATACGTAATAAATAGAACATTAAAATAAAAAGAAAGAACTTATGAAAAAGAATCTATGGATAGCTCCTATCGTCCTTGTACTTGCTTTGATCTTGAATAGTTGTGGTACACAACAGAAGGCAACAGCACCAGTAACGACACCTGTTGCTCAAGAACCTGTTGTCGCAGTTGAGCCTTTGAAGGAGGTTATCAGTATTGCAGACGCTTTGGATATGTACCAGAATCCAGATAAGGTTGATGCTATTACGAAGAAGTATGGTTATAAATTGAAGACTAATTATGAGGTTTATCGACTCGATAAGTTCTCTAAGATGTACTATAAGAATTGTGTGCTTGCAAAGCTTCTAACCGCTGATAAGTATGAGGATTATCCAAAGCCAATGCGCAAAGGTGTGTCAAGTTACGTAGCATTTAAGGACGGAGCAATCATCATTGCAGTGTTCAATCAGCCTGCATATGACAACCTTGTGGCGCAGGTAAAGGCTGCAGGCTTCACCTTGGATATGCCTGGTAGCGAGGATATCTATACTAACGGCAGCCGCACTATCGCTTGTTATAAGGATGGAAAGAGCGTGAGAATCCAGTAAAACAGCCGTTGCTTTTATCGCTCTTTGCGCTTATTAGCATAAGTCATAACCCTCTCTTCGCTTCTCTTTTACCATAAATTGTGGTCTAAGAGAAGGATGAGAGGACTTTTCTTTGCTTCTTCCGTTAAATATGTAGACGCTTTTTCGTATTGCTTTAACCCAAAGTCTGATATTGAAAAACATTTATTTTGAGTCTTCGAAAATCTGCTGACAAGGTTTTGAAAAATCATTACATAATTTCAAATAAAACATCTATAAATAAGGATAAAAACACAAATAAAAGGTAAGTTTGCAATTAGCAGTAAATCAATTAGTTATAAAGTAGTAAAGTAAAAGGTGCTTAATTGGACTTCAAAAG
>NZ_JACD01000004.1:0-42969 GCF_000517825.1 Prevotella sp. ICM33 | reverse complement strand
CTTTTTAGGCTTGCCAAAATATATGCCTATCCCCACTAAATATCTACTGTCCCCTCGTTTTTAATCAAGCACCTTCTGCATTCGAATTAACGCCCTTTTGGCTTGCAAAAGATGCCCTTTTGAGGTGTTACTAACGCCCTTTAAGAAGCCAATTAAGCACCTTTTCTTTTACGAGTTTGCAATCGACTGATAATCTGAACGTTAGAAAGAGGGAAACTAAAGCATTATTTTATAGTGTCAATAGGAGTTAAAGTCTCATTTGTGTAAAACATTTTCAAATGTCAAAATAGTATTTATCAAACTATAAAAGCATTATCTTCCTACCTAAAAATAAAAACAGACTGCCGTGTCTTAAGGACAAAAGCAGTCTGTTGGGAAAGTATTTTAGAATTTGAAAACAATTAAAGAGGATACTCGTCAAAGGCGTAAAGCACTGTTGAGAGATAACGCTCACCTGTATCTGGCAGCAAGGTTACGATGGTCTTACCAGCATTCTCTGGACGCTTAGCAATCTCAGTAGCTGCAAAGGCTGCTGCACCAGATGAGATACCAACCAACAAACCTTCTTGTTGTGCCAACTGACGACCAGCAAGGATAGCCTGATCATTCTCTACTTGGAATATCTCATCAACATACTTATTATTATAAGTGTTTGGTACGAAGCCTGCACCAATACCCTGAATCTTATGTGGTCCACTCTCTCCACCGCTCAAAACTGGAGATGAGGTTGGCTCAACAGCAATAATCTTCACATCAGGGTTCTGCTCTTTGAGGTAGCGACCAATACCACTCACTGTACCGCCAGTACCTACACCAGCTACAAAGACATCAACCTTACCATCTGTATCGCGCCAAATCTCAGGACCCGTAGTAAGATAGTGACGTTCTGGATTAGCCTGATTCTCGAACTGCTGAAGGATAATACTACCCGGAATAGAATCTCTCAACTCCTCCGCAGCCTTGATAGCACCCTTCATACCATCCTTTCCACTTGTCAACTTCACAGTAGCACCGTAAGCCTTTACGAGATTACGACGTTCCACACTCATGGTCTCTGGCATAGTGAGAATAAGCTTATAACCCTTCACTGCTGACACCAAAGCCAAGCCAACACCTGTGTTTCCACTGGTTGGCTCAATGATTGTAGCTCCTGGCTTTAAGAGTCCTTTAGCCTCAGCATCCTCTATCATCGCCAATGCTATACGATCCTTCACACTACCACCGGGATTGAAATACTCAACCTTTGCAAGAACAGGAGTTTTGAGTCCTCTTTCTGCTGAGAATTTATTAAGTGCTAACAGCGGTGTATTACCGATAAGTTCTGTGAGTTTGTTTACTATCTTTGCCATATTCTTTAGGGATTTAATTTCTTACTTAATGTTCACGGATGCAAAGGTACGGATATTTGCCAACATGTGAAATACTCTCTTTATGTTATTTAGCATACCATAAATGTGGTATTTACATTAAAATAAGACTTTCTTATTGCCATTAAAGCAAAATTCCTTATATTTGCACTACGATTGTCACTATATCTACGAGTATGCAGAAATACGCAGATTACATAGAAGAGATTGAGATAGACTCGCTTTGGAGCGGGAAGAAACACATTCGCTGGACACTGGACCGACAGGTGAATATCCTAAGTGGTATCAATGGTGTCGGGAAGAGTACCATACTTAATAAGGTGATACGCAGTCTGTCGCAAGGTGGTGAATTCCCCAGCCATTCACTGAAGGGTGTCCGACTGAAGGTAAGTCCTAATGATGCGCGGTGGATACGTTATGACATTATCCGCTCGTTTGACCGTCCACTGATGAACTCGGATAGTATCAGCAAGATTAACGTCGATCTTGTTACAGAACTTGATTGGCAGCTCTTTCAGCTTCAGCGCAAGTATCTTGACTATCAGGTGAATATCGGTAATCGTATTATCGAGACATTACAAAGTGGTGAAGCTGATGCTGCAGAGAAAGCACAACAGATATCACAACCTAAGAAACGTTTCCAAGATATTTTGGACGACCTCTTTACCGAAACAGGTAAGAAGATTATTCGCTCGGAGAATGAAATAAAATTCTCTTCTTTAGGTGAAGTCCTCGCTCCCTATCAGTTGTCAAGTGGCGAGAAGCAGATTTTGGTTATCCTGCTGACCGTATTGGTTGAGGACAATGAGCATTACGTTCTCTTTATGGATGAGCCAGAAGTGAGTCTGCATATAGAGTGGCAGAAACGCTTAATCGACCTCATCTTAGAACTGAATCCGAATGTTCAGATTATCCTCACAACCCACAGTCCAGCTGTCATCATGAACGGATGGATTGATCGTGTGACAGAGGTTACGGACATAACCGATAAATGATTGTCAGAAGGAGGGAGCGATGGGAAAAAGACTGAGCGACAACCTATCATCGGCTTATATTGATGCAGCAAACCGATTGAACGGTAAGCGGGCACGGAGAAAGATTATCGCATACGTGGAAGCGTATGACGATATCTTCTTTTGGCGCACTGTCTTAAGCGGATTTGAGAACGAGGAGCGTTACTTTGAAGTGATGTTGCCATCGCGATTAAACCTTACCAAGGGCAAACGGTCGGTATTGATGAACCTTGTTTCGCAGAATATTGGTGAGAACATGATTGCTTGCGTTGATGCTGATTATGACTATCTGCTACAAGGAACTACCCCACTATCCGATGAAGTAATCAACAACCCATACGTTTTTCATACCTATGCTTACGCTATTGAAAATCTACAATGTTATGCACCGAGCCTACATGATGTGACTGTAGCAGTAACGCTCAACGACCATTCTATCTTTAATTTCGAAGAATTCCTAAAGCTGTACAGTGAGAGTATACATCCCCTCTTTGTCTGGAGTATCTGGCATTATCGCCAAGGTATTCATCGACGTTTTACGATCTCCGACTTTAATCGAGTTGTGGAGATTGGTAATTTCTCTCTACAAGGGGCAACTGAAAGTATTCAACGGCTACGCCATAAGGTGCAGATGCGTGTACGACAACTGCAAAAGGAAAATCCGAACGCAAAGGATAGCTATCTAAAACTAAAAGACGAACTGCGTTCCTTAGGGGTTACACCTTCAACAACCTACTTATATATACAAGGTCATCATCTCTTTGATAATATTATCGTACCGGTATTGAAACGAGTATGTGACATCCTCATTCGCGAACGTGAAGACGAGATTAACCGCAATGCAGTACACGATACGCAACGTCGAAACGAACTATCAAGTTATGGTCATAGTACGGAGGCGATTATCCCTATGCTCCGTCGCAATGTTGGTTATACGAACGCTGAACCATTCCTAAGATTGAAAGAAGATATTTATACATTCTTGAATCCACCGACACAACAACCAACAGACTGAGTCCTTCTGTTTTCTTCATAACATCACCCTACCCCCATGGTTCTACCTACACTTTCTTTACGAAGTGGGGCATTATCTGCTGTACTTTTATTATCTTTGTACTCAAAATCTAAACAACAAAATTCTTACATGAAGAAGACTCTACTTTTAATCGCAACACTGCTGACAAGTTACGTCGGTATGGCACAAGAGACTTATCATCCAACGGCTGAGAATCTTAAAGCACGCGAACAGTTTCAAGACGAGAAGTTTGGTATCTTTCTACATTGGGGACTCTACTCAATGATGGGTACTACCGAATGGATTATGACCAACAGGGATATCAACTATAAGGAATATCCTAAATTGGCAAAGACGTTCTATCCTTCAGAGTTTGATGCGGATGCTTGGGTGAAAGCTATCAAAGCTGCTGGTGCAAAGTATATCACCATTACGACACGTCACCACGATGGTTTCTCACTCTTTAAGACAGCCACCAGCACGTATAATTCCGTTGATGGAACTCCTTTCAAACGTGACATCATAAAAGAAATGGCTGATGCTTGCCAACGTAATGGTATCAAGTTGCACCTTTATTATTCTCACCTTGACTGGGGACGTGAAGACTATCCAGTGGGAAGAACAGGAACTGGTACTGGTAGAACAAAAGAGAAGGCTGACTGGGCAAGCTACTATAAGTTTATGAACACGCAGTTGACGGAATTGCTCACTAACTATGGAAAGGTGGGTGCAATCTGGTTTGATGGATGGTGGGATCATGACAGCGATGCAAAACCTTTCGATTGGCAGTTGGAGGAGCAGTATGCTTTGATTCACAAACTGCAGCCACAGTGCCTCATTGCTAACAATCATCACCATACTCCTTTCCCTGGCGAGGATATCCAAATCTTCGAACGTGACCTACCGGGTGAGAACAAGGCTGGTCTCTCTGGTCAGAGCATCGGTCGCCTACCCTTAGAATCATGCCAGACTATCAACGAGCATTGGGGTTACAACATCACTGACACCCTCTACAAATCACCCAAAGAGTTGATTCAAATGCTTGTTCGTGCTGCTGGAAAGAATGCCAACCTCCTGCTCAACATCGGTCCAGAACCAGGTGGAGCCCTTCCCGAACTTGCCCTCAACCGTCTTCAGTCCTTAGGTAAATGGCTGAACCAATATGGTGAAACCATCTACGGCACTCGTGGTGGTATCGTTGGGCCACACGACTGGGGTGTAAGTACACAGCGTGGTAACAAACTCTACATCCACATCCTAAACTGTATGGACTCCAGCCTCTTCATCCCTACTGGCAACCACAAAATCAAGTCCGCCACCGTCTTTGGCACCAACAAGCGTGTCAACTTCACAAAGACTGGCAACGGCATCACCCTTAACTTCGACACCGTCCCTACTGATATTGATTATATCGTTGAGTTGACGTTGTAAAAGGATATCAAGTTTATTAGTATGCAAAACAACCCGCAGCAATCAATCCGTTGCTGCGGGTTTGTTTATGCATAAGTATGGTTTTCTTCCTCAAACTTATCCGACACTGATTATCAGAACCTGACATTTGCATGACGCAAAAATATTTCCTCAATTTGAGTAGTATCGATTAGTAAACATCTTGGATGTTATCATATAATATTTACTATGACTCTATGTGCAAAGACGAAAGCAATGTTTGATAATCCATCTTGTAATTGTCTTATAACAGCTTTTCGTATAATATCAGCAATATAATCAACTTTTATGTATTGTTTTTACTAGAATCATCTTGCTTATTATTTATCAATGTAGCAATTTTATCATGTATTGATTCATATATTTCTAATTCTAACATATTTTTTAGGATAGGCTGACCAACAGTTACTCCAACTTTGAATATATAGAGATAAAAGTCAGAAAAACTTGTAATGATCTCTGCACATTTTTCGTCATGATAAACAGGTTTAATGAAATGTTCTATTATGCCTATACATGTATTTACAGCAATATTTTTATATAGTCTTGGAAATAATTTTCCAAAGACTTGGAACTGTATATTATTGGTATAGTTCTGTGTAAAGTAAACCGACATCTTGTCGTTAAGGTAGCTAATAAATATGGACGTATCGGGTGAATTGCTTAATAAGCAATTTAGAAGTTCTTCATCTCTAATAGCATTACAACTAGTAACATAATCCAGATGTTGTTTTAATTCTACTGTAAGCTGTTCATTTGTTGATGGTAGACATTTCATTCCGAGGAAGACTTTCACAAAACTAATCCAGTAACTACCACTATTTAAGAAACCTTCAGGTTGCCTTTCCATTGCTTTTACTGCCAATGTAATAAGCCCGTGTGTGAAACTTCCAGGATTACTCTTATAATCTTCGAATAATGGTTCAAGAACATAGCTACTATAAGAACTTATATCATTTTCATCCCATTTAAAAGGGCAACGATTAAATTGTTTAAATAAAACTTCATAAGTGATATTTAGCGCATTCTTAATACTTTGTATGTTTTGAGCAACATATTTTGGATTAAGCTTGCTTCCAACACAATTCTCTATCATATATCGATTTATTTTATATAGAGCACTGCCAGAATTACCCAATCTAGTTATAAGGCTAGTATAATTTATATACTTTTCGATTATATGACTTACTCTTGGAACCATCCTATCCTCAAAATTGGTAATGTCATAGCCGTTTGCAACATACATTGCGGCTATGTCTTCATTACCTTGCTTTGAAAACTCATTCCAAGGAGCAGAACAAATAGCAGGAGCCTTCGGATTTATGGTTTCAGCATTAAAATGTGTTTCCAACATATCATCTCCATCATGCAAAAGGCGATTCACAAGTGCGGAAAGACGAAGATTATCGTCATCATTTGCCCAATGTTCAATTCGCTCTGAAAGTTCATTTCTCAATACACTAAAATTATATCGTGGGTCTTTAAGTACTAATTGAAACATAAAAATAGTAGAATCTATGCCTTTTAGTGTATTATCTAATACATACTCATTGAGTAGTTGATTATCTGTGGAGACTTTGAATATAGGATAATTCTCTCCTGCAGCATTCACATATTCCTCAAATATCTTTGGAGTAACTTTTCTTTCCTGCAACATTCCTATTATATTAATTTCCTTATATGTATTATCAATCGCTTCTTGGAGATTGTTCAATACGATATAATAGTTTGCTCCATTTATCAAACTACATTTGGATATTTTGCTACAGTATGATTTAAGTAATCGTTTAGCACAATTTTCTGAAACTTTCTGTATTAAAGTATGTATAGTCTCATCATTTTCTATCTCCGTGAAATCTATTTCTGATTTCATATTCGCAAGCGCATCCCATTTTTTATTAAGCCGTTCTTGTTCTTCCTCATTAAAATTAGAAGTATCGAGCGAGTTGAAACTCTTAACTGCATTCGCAAGACAGTCTTTTGTAATAGACCTAGAAGTAAGAATAGATTCTAAAACAGGAACAAAGTGTGGAGATTTTGCATATTCTGAAATAGAATTCCCATTATTAATCAAACTCAATAATACATTTCTAAGCGGAAGTTCACCAGCCAATTTTTCATCTTCAATGCCATAGGCAAATTGACATAGTTGCACTCTTACATTGTCTGTCTGTGGGTAGAAACTATTTACCTTGTCGAAAAGTTCATTTGATAAAAGGCGACTTTCCATAGTCCCATCTTGATCATACAATATGTACTCTTTCTTCAATACATATAAGGCTAGGTTCTGAAGGCGAAACTGCTCTTCAGGCCACTGGTGGCGTAATGCTACAAGTTCATTTATGAAACAGATAACGGAACGGGGATTTGGTTCATCTTCTAAACACATAAACACTTGGCAAATATGTTCTTCATCATGCTCATTCTTCCCAAAAGCTTTTTCAAAGAATTTTCTAAAAAGTTCTCGATAATCTGTAAAAACTGGTTTAGGAATAGTAAATACAATTGGGAAGGTCTTATTAACAAACTGCTTAAATTTATACGAATTTTCTTCATCTTTAGAAAATACAGCCTCACATAAATGCCTATAATCAAAAGGTATTATCGCCCATATACTTTGAAAGTCACTTCCTGCAAAGAATGTATAAATAAGAGACCATAACTGAACAACTTTATAAGAGGGAAGTCTATCCATATTATCAAATACGATAATGATTTTCTTCTTTTTAGAATTTTTATTATTTAATTGTTCTGAAATTGCTTGTAACCAATTTTTAAATTCAGTCACAGATGGCTCTTCACTAGATGTAAATTGCTCATCTATTGTATTATCATTTTTTTGTGTAAAAAAAGTTATGAGATCCCCCCATTTTTCGTTACAGCTTGCATACAGTATAGCAAAAATAAAAGCTAATATTATAGGGCACAACTCTATTAATAATATACATAGCAAACTTAGTTCTATTTTATTATCAATTAATTGGCTACATATTGTCGTTGACAAACCAAAATATCCTACTGTCAAAATACCAACAATAGCAGTCCAAGAGAATTTAGGGATAGATTTAGTTATCGTGGTCGTCTTATTAGATAGAAGCATTTGAAGTTGATCAGCCCATTCTGCAACGTGGTCTTTTCCACTCCTCATTTTTATTTTAACTTCCCCACTAAGTACACCATCTTGTATAAGCTTATTAGTAAGAGTCTCTAATATAGAACGACGTTGTAAATCTTCTTGATGCCCCCATGAATCATAAGTAAATGTATAATAAGAATCAGATTTTAGTTTCTCTTCTATCTTTGCAACTACATTTGATTTACCCGTTCCCCAACGACCTTCCAACCCTATTATACGTGGTATACTTACCTGACCAACCTGATTATCATTGTCTGTCTTTCGAATGTAATCAGAAATACTCTCTGCTAATCTTGACTGAGACTGTCCTTCAGAAAGATCCTCACCAACAGGTTTATCTACAATAAAACGAGGAAAAGTTGTTTCCATATTTTTCATACTATAAATGTTTATCTTACTTAATTAGAAAATTTACACACAATTTCTGCTAGACAAATATCTAACTATTTTCAATTTATATTGAAAAATCTACAACGTTTTATGACAAAAATGAGTTACTTGCCTGCTAAAAACGAATATGATTGCAACTTGAAAACAAATTAGTCTTCTCTTCATCTTTCATTTCGAATTCTTTATACATATAAAGTAGTATTTTGCTGTCTTCCAAGCACCTTTTCATAGATAAGTTTTTAGTTATACTTCCCATTAACATGGGTAACACCTTGCAAATATAATATAAAATATTTATATAAAGAATAAAGAGAAAAGGTTTTTTACAAAAAACTTTGCTTACAGAATAGCATTTATATCTAATATAATTTTATTTTAAGTGAATAGCGATTCATAAATTAGATTTTAGTTGTTTAGTTCTTTGCTTTTAATCTCCCAATAGCCATTGCACTTACCATTTTTGCGTTCAATAATGCCACGTTCTGACAAACGCGTTGTCATACGTTTTACGGTTCGCTCAGACTTACCTATATGCACAGCAATTTCCTTTTGTGTTGCTTGTGGTTTCTCCTTGACAAACTTTATAAGTGCAACTTCTTCCAAAGTGTAATCCAAAGTGTCATTATGGCTCTTTGAAACTTCCAGGCTGGCACTTTGAACCAAATGCTTTGGTGCCTCTATATGTAGAAGTCTGTTCTTTACGTGGGTCACCATTTTGTGCAATTAGGTAACAGCCATAGCGAGTTAAGAGAATATCATCAATCTCTCTTTCTGACCCAGACCCAAGATTAACCATTTTCCTGACGTCAGGAAAATGGTCAGAAACCAAACTCCCTACATTTTCACAGGCAATTTTGGCTTTATCTATTACTTTCGAGAAGTTCTCCCATTTAGAATAACCCAAAAGCAGCTGAAGTTCGCGTGCACTCCAACATTCAATCTCCTCGACCTCTACAGCCACAGCTTCAAAGCCATTGTATAATTCTTGAATTACTTCTTTTTTCATCTTATCAGTTTTGTAGCTTTTATCTTATTCATAGCAGCAAGACTTAGAACACTTTGTAGCTTAGATATTAAATATCCTCTCACTTTATCGTCATTTACGAACAAGAAAATATATAGTGTCTTTCCTTGCGCTCTTTCATAGATGAGTTTTTAGTTACACTTTCCATTAACATGGGTAACACCTTGCAAATATAATATAAAATATTTATATAAAGAATAAAGAGAAAAGGTTTTTACAAAAAACTTTTCATGCTGAATGTCAATAAAGCAAACATAGTTTTGTTTTTAGTTGCTGTCACTTTTAACACTTTACGCAACGAACAGATTATAAACCACTTATAACGCATCAAGGAGTGACAGTAGTGACAGCAACATTGAAAGTTTATTCGGACAGTAACTAACGGTTTAAGATGGGAGAGGCAGACTGGTCAAGGCTACTACGTACTGCCACCAAATACTCTGTGCCATGCGAAGAATGTTTACTGTGGAGGTTCGGGATGTTGGCAAGGACACGACCGAAATGGGAGAGGCTTGTTAGGTGTAGCTGACTGCCGTATCGCTGGCGGAGAAGACTGAAGATGGAGGCGGCTGTCATATAGGCACCCTTGGTCAGGTCCTTAGGAATGGAAAAGCACTCAAAGAAGAGAGCCTCAGCAGGGCTGCGCTGTTGATACTGCACGTTGTTTGCCATAATCTCTTGGGTGTCAGCCTCATCAAACCAATAACGTCTACCAGCCTCAAGTTCGGCAACAGCCTGCGCATAGAGCTGCTCATAGTCTATGTGGTCGACCAGATGGATTGGACCAGTCAGCGTAACTGCAATAAAACGGCGACAACCACTGGGATCGCTAAAGACATCCGAGACGTTTGCCGTAGCAATGAAAGAGGCAACACGTGGCAACGTAAGCTGCTGCTGACGATAAGGCTGACGGAGTTTTACGCTTGCAAGCTGCATGACATTCTTCAAAAAACCCTCTTGCGTCTTTGCCGACAAGGCATTGAACTCATCAATGTTTATCAGCAGCGACTGGCTCATTGCCCGCAGCGTATTCTGTTTCTCACTCATAATAAGATTATCGTTATATCCCCACTGCAACGCTTCAGGCAGAAGACGTTTGCAGAAGGTAGACTTCCGATAGCCTTGTCGGGAGATGAGCAGCGGAGCCACACTGTTACCATGCGAAACATCCAGCCCCATCCATTGTGCCACCATCGCCAGAAACCACGTATGGAACCATTCTGCCCACCGTGCGTTGTCATTAGGAACACAGTCAGCCAAAGCCCTGATATGATCCTTTCCGTCCCATCGCCCACGCAGACTATTGAGGAAGTCGTCCACAGGATTAAAAACCTTGACAAAGCCCGACTCCGTATATCGTCGGATGTCCTTGTCCCACACATCAATCCCATCAAGACGCGCCTTGATAGCGATTGTGTTGCGCATCCGTTCATCCGCAGGCACAAAAGGTTCATCACTCCCTGCCTTACGGATTTCCGTACACCCTAAGGCGGTGTTAAATCTCATTTCATACTTCCGCTCAAGATAGTTGAGCAGACGACGAGTAATATCATTTTTAAGTCTTTCCGACTGTCGTTTTCGCTGATTTTCAGCTTTAATATTCTTAAGATTCTTGTATTGCATATACGATAGTTTTAAGTTGACAAGTTTACGAGTGAACAAGTTGCTTGCGAAGAAGGAGAAAGAATGAAAAGGTTAAGCCGTAGTTCTCACACAGAGAACACGGAGAAACAGAGGACAGAACAAGCACTGAGAAACCTAAAGGTTTAAGGAGGAAACAGAGACATAGAAAAACTTATGTCTTTTTCCATCTGACCTTATGTCATTATGGCTGTCATTAAGTCTACCACAGAATAAGTTAATCTGTTATTATGTCTTTTCCCGTCTGACCTTATGTCATTATGGCTACTGTATTGGCTCACACAGAGAACACGGAGGAACGGAGGACAGAACCAGTACAGAGAAACCTAAAGGTTTAAGGAGGAAACAGAGACGTAGAAAAACTTATGTCTTCCCTCATCTGACCTTATGTCATTATGGCTATCACAGAATAAGTTAACATGTTACTATGTCTTTTCCATCTGACCTTATGTCATTATGGCTATCACAGAAAAAGTTAAACTCTTATTATGTCTTTTCTCGTCTGACCTTATGTCATTATGTCTGTCATTTAGTCTACCACAAAATAAGTTAACATGTTACTATGTCTTTTATTATCCTGTCTACCAGCACCACACGTGCGGAGCATCAACACATGATGTGCGGAGCGTTAGCACCACAGAAACAAGACCTCAATAACAAATCACTTACTCCACTTCGTAACGCAAAGATTACCTTTTCTTTCTCTTACAAAACGTGCTAATGTCTTAACTCCTATCACTCCCTTTCACTCCTTAACTCCTTCCCGAAAGCACTACTAATATTTCCAGCTCGTCTGGTAGTTATCATAAACACGTGGGGCAGCATAGCCATAACGCTGGAAAAGTTCGTCAACCCATTTCTGTTCACCCTCACTCAGTTTATTAATTCCTCGATGGTAACGATAATAAACAAAGCGACTTCCGAAATGACTCTCCATTGTACTACGCAGAGAGCGGTAGTCACTGTGCTTCACATCATCGAAAAGGTGCGAGAATCCCCACGCCAGTCGTTCTTTCTTCATTGTGTGAAACTCCTTACAGCTATTGCCAGAGCGAGCAGAGGGAAGAACGGTCAATGCCGAATGTTGGCTAATAGAGAGTGTCTTAGACGCATAATAACGTAGGCACTGCTCCTTGAGAATACAATCGTGCATAAAGCACACTGCCCAGTCTTTGGGCATGTTAGAAAAATCTGTACACATAAATAGAATGATTTAAGAAAAATAAATTCAAAAAGGAAGATGCAATTAGTTTGTAGGAAATCACGCTTAGTGTGTCGTTATTCTTCCTTATTTCTGCTTGCAAAGATACAATACAGAGATACCCCTTGTCAAGTTTTTCACCGATTATTTTTATTTTGTTGTCACTCCTGTCAGCCTTTTACCTATTCTAACACACTGACAAACAAGCATCTATAGTAAATGTTAAAAATGACAGCAAACAGTTTTTTAACTTTGTGTAGTAGATAAGAGATTTATAGAAAAGAGTAAATAAGCTTTTTCACGATTACATCAAGTATTATACAGGTTGAACAACATAAAAAAACTGGCTGACTCTCTGCGAGTGCCAGCCAGTGTGCAGTTAATACCTAAATAATTGTATTCTTCTTGGAACTAAGATTTAAATGGTGAGTACCAACTACTCCAATGCTCGGTTAAAGAACAGTCGGCGTTCTTTAACCACAATGATAACAGACACGATAAGCAATAATACCGTCTGTATACACTTGCTGTCGGGGTGAGTTGCAAATATTTCATTGAAATAACCTGCCGTAATGTGAAAGATAATAGCTACGAGAATATTTCGGTTGGTTTTATAATAAAGCCAATTCATCAAGATAACAAAAGGGAAAATACTAACGATGAAGTTCAGACTATAAAGCCAGCCCTCGCTCACCACATTAGCGTGATAATAACCCTTAATACCTGCAAGGGGGAAATGCCAGACTGCCCAATAAGCTGCAAACAGCATAGATGTTTTGAAGAGACTCATTCGAGAACGGAGACAGTCTGTTCCATAACCATGCCACGCAAGTTCCTCAAGCGTAGGTGCAAGTATAAGGAGGAACCATACAGGGAAGACACCCGAAGTGAAGGTGTAATGACCTGTAATAATGAATTGCGATGGACTGTAACCGAACAACAGAGAAACTGCCATAGCACACAAGATACTTGCTGGCATCAGTAGGCAGGCAGTGAGATAATATTGCCACTTATCGGAAGACAAGTTTAGGAATCTTCCAAGAAAGTCTTTCCGCAGTTCTTGACGCTGAAAAACCAAAATAATGGTCAGAAACATTGGGAAGAAAAGTCCTGCCAATCCCAACAATGGCGCTACCCATGTGCTTTCCGAATAAACTACATGATGACTTACATAACTTGCAGCAAACCAGAATATCCATGGGATAAGGGTTGCCAAGAGATAGAAAAGTACCGTATGGCGATACTTGATGACGATGTTTTCTTTCATATTGCTTAAATGCTATCAATAATCACAGATTACATAAATAACAAGATGTACATAAACTGTAATAACCAATGTATTACAAAATCGTCACAAATGTACTTCCTACATCGCAAAGAGCCAAAATAATATACTTAAAATACTGTATATCTGATATATTTTTGATTTAGATTATCTGATGTTGAGTAAAGATATGATAACAGGTAATAGACTCTTCTCCAAAACATTTCATTACAAGAATAGCCACCACGAGCTGTTAAACTGTACATCTATTCCCACATAAACATAAAAAGCTACATACCACTTTTTTAAATCATTTTGAGCAGCGTGTAGGTTGTGTGAACAAGCACAGGCTGGTTTTCTCACAGTAAGTACCAGTGCAAAGTTAGTAATCGTAGATTAATTGGTTGTATTGTTTAAGGACTATAGGGTTATTATTTATAACTAACAAGTCGCAACAATATCTTTAAGACTGTTGCGACTCATCATTACAGTTATCTTAATTTGATCTATAATTCTATTCGCTCTACAATATCATCACCTTGAATGCTTAGCACTTCTAACATCCTGTCATGAAGATCTGTATTTTGTTTTGTATTTTGCGGACGAATCGCAGTGAATATTCGTGACGCTTCTTCATGTTGGACTAAGAAATCTCCAAACTCTTTTATGATACATTTTAGGTCTGAACCTGAGTTTAAAATAGCAACCTCACCTGTTGGAGACTTTAAAGCGAAGATAGCTTGATTGTAGTCTGTTTCTTTTTGGGCATCTATTTGTTTCCATCCTTCAGAAAGCATTTCATCTTTCTTTTCAAGAATCCATTTTGACTTCCCAGCTCCTTTCTTACCGATAACTAAAGTAATAATTCTCATATAATTTAGGTTTTAAAACTTTAAAAAAGCAGTAGGAAACGTTATCCTACTGCTTTATTTGTATTAGTTAGATATTACTTTACTTCCTCAAAGTCTGCATCTTGGATGGTGTCATCCTGCTTTGGCTGCTCCTGCTGACCGGCGTCTGCGCCTGGCTGAGGACCTGCCTGCTGACCGCCTGCTTGGCTATACATCTGCTGTGATGCTGCCTGCATAACGGTGTTGAGGTTGTTGATAGCTGTGTCGATGGCTGCAACGTCAGCTGACTTGTGAGCGTCACGGAGCTGCTGGAGAGCAGACTCGATGCCTGACTTCTGGTCGGCTGGAATCTTGTCACCGTTGTCCTTCAAGAAGTTCTCGGTGGTGAAGATCATTGAGTCAGCCTGGTTCAGCTTGTCAATCTTCTCACGCTCTGCCTTGTCGGCTGCAGCATTCTGCTCAGCCTCAGCCTTCATACGGTTGATTTCCTCCTCACTCAAACCACTTGAAGCCTCGATGCGGATGCTCTGCTCCTTACCTGTTGCCTTGTCCTTAGCAGATACGTTAAGGATACCATTAGCATCGATGTCGAATGTTACCTCAATCTGTGGAACACCACGGCGAGCTGGAGCAATACCTGTCAAGTTGAACTGACCGATAGACTTGTTCTGTGCTGCCATTGGACGCTCACCCTGCAGAACGTGGATAGTAACCTCTGTCTGGTTATCAGCTGCAGTAGAGAACACCTCGCTCTTCTTGCAAGGGATAGTAGAGTTAGCATCGATGAGCTTTGTCATTACACCACCCATTGTCTCAATACCGAGGGTCAATGGAGTAACGTCGAGCAATACGATGTCGCCTACACCGCTCTCCTTATTAAGGATAGCACCCTGGATAGCTGCACCAACAGCAACCACCTCATCAGGGTTAACACCCTTTGAAGGCTCCTTACCGAAGTAGTTCTTAACTAATGTCTGCACTGCAGGGATACGGCTTGAACCACCTACGAGGATAACCTCATCAATATCTGATGTCTGCAACTTAGCGTCGCGGATAGCATTCTGGCAAGGAACGAGACAAGCCTGAATGAGGCTGTGTGCCAACTGCTCAAACTGTGAACGAGTCAAAGTCTTAACCAAGTGCTTTGGAACACCACCCTCAGCTGTGATGTATGGCAAGTTAATCTCGGTAGAAGAAGAGCTTGATAACTCAATCTTAGCCTTCTCAGCAGCTTCCTTCAAACGCTGCATTGCCATTGGATCCTTTCTCAAGTCGATACCCTCTTCTGACTTGAAGCCATCAGCGAGCCAATCGATAATTACCTGATCGAAGTCGTCACCACCAAGGTGAGTATCACCATTCGTAGAAAGTACCTCGAACACACCGCCACCGAACTCAAGGATAGAGATATCGAACGTACCACCACCAAGGTCAAATACGGCAATCTTCATATCCTTATTAGCCTTATCAACACCGTAAGCAAGCGCTGCAGCAGTAGGCTCATTCACGATACGCTGTACGTTAAGACCAGCAATCTGACCAGCCTCCTTAGTTGCCTGGCGCTGTGAGTCAGAGAAGTATGCTGGTACGGTGATAACTGCATCAGTCACCTCCTGACCGAGATAGTCCTCAGCGGTCTTCTTCATCTTCTGCAATATCATTGCAGAAATCTCCTGTGGAGTATATTTACGGTCGTCAATCTGTACACGTGGATAGCCACCATCATTAACAACCTTGAATGGAACACGCTCAGCCTCTTTCTGACACTGCTCGTAAGTCTCACCCATGAAACGCTTAATAGAGTAAATCGTCTTCTCTGGGTTTGTGATAGCCTGACGCTTAGCAGGGTCACCCACCTTACGCTCGCCGCCTTCAACGAAACCTACAACAGAAGGAGTTGTACGCTTACCTTCGCTGTTAGCAATTACCACTGGCTCGTTACCTTCAAATACAGCAACACAAGAGTTTGTTGTTCCTAAGTCAATTCCAATAATCTTTCCCATAATTGTATATCTTTATTTTATTATTATTCGTATTCAGTTATTGACGCTTGTCCGTCGTAGTATCATCAGACTAATATCGCCTTCAGCTGCTACTGACAGCGTCATTCGCCAATAATTAGACAAATGATGTGCCAACAGACATAGACTGACAGAATGGCAGAAAGAGTCTACAATATTGTCACAATTCCAATCTAACAGATGAATATAGTCTCTTTTTATTTATCGTTTTCTACAGTTTCACTATCCATTCAGACTTTCCTTATCCAACTATATCGCAACAGAAAGGGTAACGATTATCTTCTTATACTATAAAAAAAATAAACCCGAAAACATCCAAATAGATGTTCTCGGGCTTTTGATTATATTGTCTTATAAAACTTATACTCTTGGTTCAGAAGCAAGATAGAAGCTATCTGCACCCTTACTAACAGACTTGTCGAAGACACCATCAACAACTATTCCTGCCTCTAAAAGGCGAGCACCAAGCACCTTGCGGTCAGTATCATAACCACCATAGGTATAATCAGCCTTGAAAAGGAAAGCTATAGCTACATCATGAGTTTTACCCCCATAAGTAACCTTACCTAAATCCAAACGATAAGGAGCAATATAAAAGAGGATTGGTTTCACGCTGAACACGCTAATAGCACATTTGATTTCCTGATTTGGCAAAGCCTCAACCGCCTGCTTTAAGTTAGTATCAATGATACTTGCTGTCAACATCTTAGTTGGGATATTTTTGATGATGAGTGTTGTATCATCCTTGATTTCCCAAGTGGTACTGACAGAATCCTGCTTTTCTATCTGTTCCCGTTCGTTTAGACCATATCTGGAAAGTTTACCATGATAAAGACCTTGAATAGTATGGCTTGCAGCCTTCAGTTCAGCCGCAGTTGGGAGGTTTCGTTTTGCCTGCTCTTCATAATCATCATTCAGACAAGCAGTAAGTGATAGTGTTGCCATAAGTGCAACAACTAAAATCAATAATTTGTTCTTTTTCATTATAGTGCGTTTTGGTTATGATATTTAAGTTTATCGGTTACAAATTTACACATTATCAACTTATTCCCAACACAATTACTGTTAAAATACTGATAAGAAGTTTGTATGATAGTTTTTAGAGTCCACATTATACCCAAATCGGGGCATTATACCCTGATGTTCATAGTTCTTATTATTGTTTTGTTTCCTTTTAGCAAATAAAAACAAAGCACTCTTGACATCGTATAACACACTATATAACATCCAAAGGAGAGTAAATAGAGAAAGCATTTACAGTTATCAACAATTTACTTTCACGATCATAAATCTTTTTCTTCATGAAAAGAAATATTTTTTTTCGTGAAGATAAATATTTCTTTTCATGAAAATAATTCACTATCGTTGGTAAGACAGGAGTAATAAAAGCCCATAAAAGTTGTAATTCCCGTACGAGTCAGACAGGAAGATAACCTTTGTTTACCTTTAGTTTTCCTTCCAGAATGCAGGAGAGAAAAGTACCAAGACAGTAAATAGTTCCAAACGACCTACAAGCATGAGGAATGAACAAATCCACTTTGCAAAGTCTGGCAACTGTGCCCACGACATTGTAGGACCGATTTCCATACCCAATGTAGGTCCAACATTACCCAAACAACTTAATGTAATTGTGATAGCATTCGTGTTATCAATACCAAAGGCAATCATCGTAAAAGCACAGAAGAGCGTCAGAATAAGATAAAGTCCGATGAAACCTAAAAGTGTTACACGCTTTGACTGTGGTATATTCACTCCATCAACCTTCATTGGTAAGACAGCATTAGGGTGTAGTATCTGACGGAACTCATTGCGCACCACCTTTAATAACATCACACCACGAATACTCTTGATACCACCACTGGTAGAACCAGAACAGCCGCCAAAGAACATACAAGCAGCCAAGACAACCCATGTGACATGAGGCCATTTAGCAGCATCATCGCTGAAAAGTCCTGTCGTTGTTATAAAGGAAACAACTTGGAAGAGCGCACTACGGAAGGCATGCTCTATATCATAATGATTACGATAAACAAGCTCAAAAGCAATAAAGATAGCAAACGAGAGTACCATGGTGGTATAGAAACGGAACTCGCTATTCTTTATGAGCTTCTTAATATCTAATCCTGCTGCCGAGGCATATAGCAATGTGAAGTTGACACCAGATAGGAAACAGAATAATGCAGAGACATACTCCTCTGCTGGAGAATGAAAGGTTGTGATAGAACCGCTCTCCGGAGAGAATCCACCCGTCGCAGTACTGGTCATTGAATAGTTGAAAGCATCAAACCATCCCATACCACATACCTTATATGATAGAATACAGGCAGTAGTCAGAACCAAATAAACTACCCATATCCACTTAGCACTTGTGCTTAGACGTGGGTGTAGTTTACTTTTAATAGGACCAGTTGCTTCGGCAGCAAACACCTTTACCGAACCGCCCACCATAGACGGGAGAATGGCTATAGTAAAGAATACTATTCCCAATCCACCAATCCATTGTGTCAATGAACGCCAGAAAAGGAGTCCTTTTGGTAGATATTCAGGATAGTCTATAATCGTTGCACCAGTTGTTGTGAAGCCTGACATAGCCTCAAAGAAAGCATCAGTGAAACTCCCAATACCTCCGCTAATCATAAAGGGGAGTGTACCGAATATCGTAAAAAGAATCCAAGATATCGTTACAACAAAATAAGCATCACGACGTCCAAGAAGATTGTCAGCATGACGACCTAACAGTCGGAAGATAAAACCAGCACCTACTGTTATGAGAATACTCCACACGAATGGTATAATGTCACTGCCATTATAAAACAAGGACACGAATAGACAACTGAGCATCAGTACGCCTTCTATCCATAACAAGGATCCAAGAATTTTGGAAATTAGTTTCAGATTAAGCATGGTTAAATAAATAATTTCTCCACCTTTTTCATATCAACATTATAACAGAAGACCACAACAGAGTCGCCTGCTTCAATCTGTGTATTACCAGAAACAAGCATTCCTTCTTTGTTTCTTACAAGTCCACCAATAGTCACTCCTTTAGGAAGATTTAACTCTCTTACAACCTTTCGGGTTATCTTTGAGTCTGGACTTGGTACGAATTCAGCCACATCAGCATTGATAGACATAAGAAACTTTACGTTAGCTACGTTTGCGTCAAGCATCATCTGATAAATATGGCTGGCAGCAAGTGCTTTCTTATTGATAATCGTACCAATGTCAAGTCCATCAGCTGTATTCACGTAATCAAAGTTCTCTACTGATGCAACAGTTTTGCGAACACCAAGTCGTTTAGCCGTAAGACAGGCAAGAATATTCGTTTCTGCATTTGAAGTCAATGCCACGAAAGCTTGTGTATGACGGATTCCCTCCTCCTGCAACAAACCAATATCACGACCATCGCCATTGATAACCAGTCTGTCTTCACTGAAGATATCATTAAGAATCTCGCAACGAGTAGGATTCTGTTCGATAATCTTCGCATTCATATATTCAGGCAGCATCTTTACGGCACGTGCAGCAGTCTTACCACCGCCCATAAAGATAACATTCTGTACATCGACATAATGTTCCTTACCAACAATCTTACGAACATACGGAATATACTGCTTTGTGGTCATGAAATAAACCAAGTCATATAACTGCAAAGTATCATTACCTCCAGGAATAATCGTCTCGTCATTGCGCTTTATAGCGACTACATGATAAGGATCATCAGGACCACTAATATCTTTCAAAGGACGGTTGAGTATCTCACAAGTTTCACGCAATTTGATACCCAACATTACCAATGCTCCATCATGTACATCCCATCGTTGGCGAACCCATGACATCTTCAAGCCATTGATAATATCCCTTGCTGCAAGGATTTCTGGATAGATAATATCACTGACACCCATCTGACGAAACAACTCCTTATTCTGTTCTTCAACATACTCTGGATTGTCCACACGTGCAACAGTCTTCTTTGCACCCAGCTGATGCGCCATAACACAAGCTGCGATATTACCCGATTCACTTGGAGTAACAGCGATAAAGAGGTCAGCATGTTCAACACCAGCCTCTTTCAATCCCTTGATATTCGTAGGTGAACATTCCATAGTTAGCAAGTCATACTCACTACTGATCTTCTCCAGATTCTCTGGGTTCTCATCCATGAGTACGATATCCTGCATATTACGAGAAAGCAGTTTTGCCAAGTAAGTTCCTATGGCGTATGCTCCTGCTATGATGATTTTCATTTCTTTTTCTTTTTAGTTTGAACGATGGTGAGGCGTAAGTGATAAATTATCAGTTAGCCTTAATTAACTCTTTCTTGATACTTTCAAGATCTATTCCACAGATTTCACGTAGCTGTTGTACCGTTCCCTGCTCTACAAAATGGTCAGGCATACCCATACGAGTTATCTGTGGTGTATAGCCATGATCGCTCATCCACTCTGTAACAGCAGAACCCAATCCACCATTGCGTACACCATCTTCTATTGTTATGATGCGTGAGAAACGACTTGCAACCTCTTCAAGAAGTTTATCGTCTAATGGTTTCAAGAAACGCATATCATAGTGTGCGATTGATGGACAATGACCTTCTGTTTTTGGAGATTCAGCACTCTCTATCAGTTTTATAGCCTTTTCAACATCATTACCAATAGGTCCGATACTCAATACAGCAACATCCCAGCCATCATGAAGACGACGTCCTGTTCCTACCTCTATCTCTTTCAGCGGACACTCCCAATCAGTTAAAACACCATTACCACGTGGATATCGAATCACAAAAGTTCCCTTATCAGGCAACTGTGCCGTGTACATCAATCTACGAAGTTCACGTTCGTCCATCGGAGAGGCGATGGTAAGATTAGGAATTGGACGCAAGAAAGCCATATCAAAAGCACCATGATGCGTCGCACCATCTTCACCTACCAATCCAGCACGGTCCAAACAAAGGACTACAGGAAGATTAAGTATAGCTGCATCGTGGATAATACTATCATATGCACGCTGTGAGAAGGCACTATAGATATTACAGAAAGGCTGTAAACCATCCTTTGCCATACCAGCTGAGAAGGTGACTGCATGTGCCTCCGCAATACCCACATCGAAGGTACGGTCAGGCATAGCCTTCATCATTATGTTCATAGAACAACCCGTCGGCATGGCAGGTGTAACACCAACAATACGAGGATTCTTCTTTGCAAGTTCTAATAGCGTCTTTCCAAATACATCTTGAAACTTAGGTGGTTCATTGCTACAGTCTTGCACAATACGCTCACCTGTCTCTGGGTCAAACTTACCTGGAGCATGCCATACCGTCGCACTCTTCTCAGCAGGTTCATATCCCTTACCCTTCTTGGTGTGTAAATGGAGTAGTTTTGGTCCCTTCATATCCTTCAACTGACGAAGAATACGAACCAACTCTTCAACATTATTCCCATCAAAAGGTCCGAAGTAACGAATATTCATACCTTCGAACATATTCTGCTGATGTGCTAAGGCTGACTTAAGAGCATTATTAAAACGCAGTAAACCCTTTCGACGTTCATCATTCAATAAGCCTTTATCATGCAACCATTGTGACGCCTTGAAGCGTAAACGATTGTATGTCTCGTTGGTGTCAAGCTTCAACAAGTACTGCTCCATACCACCCACTGCCCTATCAATAGACATATCATTGTCATTAAGAATGATAAGCAAGTCATTAGGTTGGCTGGAAACATTGTTCAGACCCTCGAAAGCCAAACCACCACTCATAGCTCCATCGCCAATAATAGCAACGACATGACGATGCTGCTTCGTAAGGTTAGAAGCAACAGCCATGCCCAAGGCAGCCGAGATAGAGTTAGAGGCATGTCCACAAGTAAAGGTATCATACTCGCTCTCAAAAGGAGAAGGGAATGGCATCAAACCATTTAACTTACGGTTATTACAGAAGTTCTCACGACGACCCGTCAAAATCTTATGGCCGTATGCTTGATGACCGACATCCCATACGATACGATCTTCTGGAGTATTAAAAACATAGTGGCATGCCACCGTTATTTCAGTTGCACCTAAGCTGGAGCCAAGATGACCTGGATTAACGGCAACCTCTTCTATGATATCCTTCCGCAACTGCTGACATAACTTTGGCAAATCATCCAAAGAAAGCTTACGCAAGTCTGCAGGCGATTGTATTTTATTTAAAAGGTCGAATCTATTTTCCTTTGACATTATCAAATAACATGAAATCAATGCAAAGGTACGCTAAATAGATTAAAGGGCAAAATAAAACAGAGAGGTATTCTATTATTTATGGTCTAATTTACAAATGAAGCTCTGTTTCACAGCTCGATATATTTTTTCTTACACAGATAAATAAAGTCTAATTAGGTAAGAAACGAATAAAATAAGACATAAAAAACAGGGATAAACCTTAAAGATTCATCCCTGTTTATTATTTCAGTCAACCAACCTTATTAAGGTTAGCTAATTGGTAGCTTAATTACTTAACGTAAACAACAGCCAAACGGTTAGAAGTTACGCCCTGTACACCCTGACCCTTAGCTTCATCAACGATGACACCACGGCTCTGGAGATACTTAGCAACAACGTCTGCACGGTTCTGAGAGAGGCGATCGTTGAGTGCCTTTGGACCCTCTGGAGAAGCTGTACCTACGATCTGTACGTGACGGCCTGCCTTAACATCATCAAGAGCCTTCTTAGCCTCGTTTGTGAGGAAGTACTTACCCTGAGCGAATGTTACAAATACCAAGTTGTCAATGCAGAGAGTCTGAGTTGTCTGTGCAGGAACCTCCTTAATAACTTCCTTAACAACCTCAACCTCCTTAACAACCTCCTTTGGCTTAGCGTTAAGCTGATCACGGAGAGAGTTAATCTCGTCGTTCAACTCACCAACGTTCCAAACCTTGAAGTTGTGTGTACCGTTAGAAGTCTTGAACTTGTAGTTAAGACCTACGAAGAGACCAAGCTGAGCAGCCTGCTTACCGAACTGTACAGCATCGCCAGGACCGTGTGTAAGGTTCCAGAGAACAGCTGGCTCTACATAAAGCTGCCATGCTCTCTTCTCACCGAGGTTGTAAGCGAAAGTAAGACCAGTCTTAGCTGTCAACTCTGTATCATCACCAGTGTTATTAGTCTGAATGATGTGCTTGTCACCGTAAGTGATCCAGTAACCGATACCTGCCTCAGCACCTACCTCGAAACGACGATCTGGGTTGTACTCGCAGAAAAGGTTTGTGAAGTTGATAGTACCATTCAAACCGAGGTTGATGGCACGAACAATTGTGTGACTGTTAGAGAAACCTAAAGAACCTGTCTGCCAACGGTTGTCACCGAAGAAAGCAAGACCTTCGAGGTTTGCACCATAAACTGGGCTGAACTGCTTACCGAGCTTAAGACCTGCTGCAGGGTTAACTGGAGCAAAATGTTTGAAATTAAGAGGACCAGTAACACCACCCTCTACACCGAGGTAAACGTTGTCAAATGCCTTAGCCTTCTCGTAAGCTACCTGAGCCTGTGTACTTGTGATACCCATAGCGAGCATCGAAAGTGCAATCAAAAACTTTTTCATAAATGCTTAATATTAATTCTGTTAATTTTAGCGACTTAATTATATTCGGTTTGCAAAGATAGCACTTTTTTTGAATAGACTACATTATTTCATAGAAAAAAATCTAATTTTTAGGTAAAAAAGTGGTTTTTCAACATCTTTTTAACTGTTTTGGGCAATAAATATCTCTAAAGAGGTAAATTTGCGTTTTAACATTCCCCTTTTAAAAATAGATTTAAAAACACATATTCTACACCATATTTTATTGCTATTTTGAAATGTCGGTCATAGCTGGATTACTTCACCTTATTATATATATAGGAGAAACTAACATACAACAATGCGCATATTCCACACAGATTAGGGATAAAATCTGTAGGTTTTTACCAAGCATTTTCATGAAGTATGGGGCATGTAACCTTTATTCTTACCATCAGAAGTAAATTACAGTCATGAAAATAATAAATTATTTACATGAAAAGAAATATTTTTCTTCATGAAAATAATTATTTCTTTTCATGAAAAGAAATCGCAATCCTTCATTTTTATAAAAAGAAAAAAGACTTTATAAGAAAGACTACTACCCATTTTTATCCCTCACCCTATGACAGTTATGTTCGTCGAAGACGCTTGAAAAGATAGAAGATAAACATCATTCCACGGAGAGAGAGTTCAACAGCCATAGCAAACCAGACACCACGAAGACCGTACTGCGTTGCCAGTGCATAAGCCAAGGTCAGACGGATAAGCCACATACTACCCAAGTTTATTAAGGATGGCTTCAGCGTATCGCCTGCTCCTATACAGACACTATAAGCAACAATAGCTGCAGCAAAGAATGGTTCGGCAAAGGCTTCAATACGAAGAACGGAAGTTCCCAATACCTGGATGTCAGCCACAGGAGACAATAAGCCAATCATTTCTGGAGCAAAGATATACATCACAATACCCATAAATGCCATGACTACCATTCCGAGCGACACAGTCATCCACGCAAAACTACGATGAAGGTCACGCCTATCTGCCCCAACACTCTGCCCCACCAATGTTGTGGCAGCCTCGCTAATACCATATCCTGGCATATAACAAAGACTCTCTGCGGTAATCGCAAACGAATGAGCAGCAATAGCGATATTACCCAAAGGAGCTACAATCATTGTCGAAACAAGTTGCGCACCATTCATCAGAAGATATTGTAATGCCATCGGTGCACCAATCTTCATTGCATTCCATATATATTGCCAACGCCAAACAAAACGTTCGACATCCTGTTTCCAAGCTAAGATAGGACTGCGAAAGATTGCATAATAAGCCAATGGAAGTGCTACACAAACGAAGGATAAAAGACTTCCAAGAGCTGCACCAGCCACACCTTCACCCAAACCCGGCATCGTCACCTCTACTCCAAAAAGAGAAACTGTGCGTGTAGGAAAAATAAAGAAGTAATTGAAAATCACATCCAACACACACATTAATATCGCCATAAAACTCGGACGACGCATATCACCCGACACCTTCAGCATAGCTGCTGACATATATTCAATAAGGTGGAAGGGAATAATTAGAGAGAAGATAAGGAAGTAAACAGTTGCATCATGCTGGATATCAGTACCACCACCCAACCATACAGGAAGGCGAGAACCAATAAGAAAAGTTATCAGCAACAAAAGCAATGCAAAGCATAGTCCGAAAATATAACCATGACGCATCACTGCACGCGCCTTTGCAAAGTCGTTAGCACCAATAAAGTGAGCTACCTGAACTGAAAAGCCCATTGTCACTGCACTCACTAAAGAGAAGAAAAGCCATGTCGCCGGTTCGACAAGTCCAATAGCTGCTGATGGCTCTGCACCCAACGAACCTACCATTCCCGCATCAATATAGAACATTAGAACTGTCGTCACCTGCGCTAAGATAGATGGGATACTGAGTTGGATAATGAGATTAAACTTCTCATTCCTGCTCATCATCTCACCACTACGAATCTTGGCAAGAAGACTTTCAGTAACAGACTTACTAAAGGATATACGCACGGGAAACTATAATTTGGAATAAATGAGAAACTGAATAATAAATAATGAGAGCTTAAAAAGAGATAGTAAACAAAAGCCCCTCGCTAAGAATATCGAATTATTAAAAGTAAAATAGGGACCTTGCTCCCGTCTGTTCACTGCTATTATTGAGTCGAACACACGGGAACTTGTGTCCCTACCTATAAGACTAAAGGTCATTCAGACCTTTCAAAAAGGCTATGACAATACACCTTAAATTATGAATCCTTCAACTTTGTACCAGGGTGAGAGAAATCAACCAATCGTAAGTCGAAGATAAGCGTTGAGTAAGCTGGCACCATACCCGAAGTACTCGCACCATAACCCAACTGATAAGGAATATATACTGTCCAATGGTCACCACGATGCATTGACATCAAAGCTGTTGTAAATCCATCTACAAGACTTACCGCCTTACCCTCTGAACTATAAGTAAGACCAATGAAGCTATGTGCTGGGCGTGACGTTGTTGCATTAAAAGTATCATTCGACCATGACTTATCAAAGATAAGCCCTGACGTATAAGTCGTAGATGGAATCAGACGACCCATATAGTGCATAGACACAGAGTCAGAATACAACGGACTTGCTGTGCCTGCTCCAGCCTGCTCTACATGTGCAATGATATAATCCTCAGGACTATAAGTCAGTGCAGAACCAGAAGTCTGTTTCTGATTTTGGAAAGTATAATTAAGTATTATCTTCCAAGAAGTGTCCCCACTCTTAATTTTCTGTTGTGTTGTAGTATAAAGCTTATTCCAATAAGTTTCGTTCTTCGACTGCCAATTAGTAAACTCCTCTACAGTGTTATCTTTCTCCGTACAAGAGGTAAAGAGACCTGCAGAAAGCAGCATTCCGCCCAAGCAGAAGGCACCTGCAGCACGACGAATAAGCATCTTTATTTTCTTTGTCATAGTCTTTTATTTAAATCAGAAAGGGATAGCGGAGTGGGATTATTAGAACCAATAAAGAATCTTGTTACTCTATTAGATTCTAAAAAGCCTACTCTGCTATCCTTCTTTTAATTAGTCAATATCAATCTTCTTCAGCAGAGAAGTGATAGATACGCGGTCTTCAATAATCTCACGCAGCTTCTCAACTGGCACACGCTCCTGCTTCATAGAATCACGATAACGCAATGTAACAGTATTATCTGTCAAAGTATCGCCATCTACTGTCACACAGAAAGGGGTACCGATAGCATCCTGACGACGGTATCGCTTACCAATAGAATCCTTAGCCTCCATGTGTGT
The DNA here is from genome assembly GCF_000517825.1 of Prevotella sp. ICM33. NCBI lineage: Bacteria > Pseudomonadati > Bacteroidota > Bacteroidia > Bacteroidales > Prevotellaceae > Prevotella > Prevotella sp. ICM33. The sequence continues at coordinate 15,738 of NZ_JACD01000004.1, read as the reverse complement.
ATTGAAATGGAACTTAAGACTATTCACAATCTCCTGCGCCTTCTCTGGCAGACCATCCTTGTTAACCAAAGGAAGAACTGCACACTTAACAGGTGCCAGTGGCTCTGGCAACTTCAAGACAACACGACTTGAACCGTTCTCCAATGCCTCCTCTGTATAGCTGTGACACATAACAGAAAGGAACATACGGTCAACACCAATAGATGTTTCTACTACGTATGGAGTATAGTTCTCATTGCGTTCTGGGTCGAAGTACTTTACCTGACGGCCAGAGTACTTCTCGTGCTGAGAAAGGTCAAAGTTAGTGCGTGAGTGAATACCCTCAACCTCCTTGAAGCCGAATGGCATATGGAACTCAATATCTGTTGCTGCATTAGCATAGTGAGCCAACTTCTCGTGATCGTGGAAACGATAGTTGTCATCGCCCATACCAAGACCCTCATGCCATGCCAAACGATGCTTCTTCCAATATTCAAACCACTTCATCTCGGTTCCTGGCTGGCAGAAGAACTGCATCTCCATCTGTTCGAACTCACGCATACGGAAGACAAACTGACGTGCAACGATCTCGTTACGGAAGGCCTTACCAATCTGACAGATACCGAAAGGCAACTTCATACGACCAGTCTTCTGTACGTTGAGGAAGTTTACGAAGATACCCTGTGCTGTCTCTGGACGCAGATAAATCTTGTTAGTAGCATCGGCAGATGCACCCATCTCAGTAGAGAACATGAGATTGAACTGACGAACGTCTGTCCAGTTAGTTGTACCACTGATTGGGTCTACTATACCCTCGTCAAGAATAATCTGCTTCAAAGCCTCCAAGTCTGGTCCTTGCATAGCCTCGGTATAGCGTGCATGAAGGTCGTCACGCTTCTTCTGATTTTCAAGAACGCGTGGGTTAGTCTCGCGGAACTTAGCCTCATCAAAAGACTCACCGAACTTCTTAGCAGCCTTAGCTACTTCCTTCTCTATCTTCTCCTCGTATTTACCAATCTGATCCTCGATAAGGTTATCAGCACGATAACGCTTCTTTGAATCGCGGTTATCAATCAATGGATCGTTGAAAGCATCAACGTGGCCACTTGCTTTCCATACTGTAGGGTGCATAAAGATAGAGGCATCGATACCAACAATATTGCTATGCAGCAATACCATTGACTGCCACCAATACTGCTTGATATTGTTTTTCAGCTCAACACCATTCTGACCGTAGTCATAAACAGCTGCTAAACCATCATAAATATCACTACTTGGGAAGACGAAACCATATTCTTTACAGTGGCTTACAATCTTCTTGAAAACATCCTCTTGTGCCATAATTATCTATTTATACCTTAATTTTTACCGCAAAGTTACGCTTTTTTAGCCGAATAAGAACAGGTTTACCACGAAACTTTATTCTAAATCGATTATTCATGAGTCTGTCCTTTGATTTACTTGAGGTTATGCTATCTCGTTAATAACACTTCACGATATTGTAATGTGCCGACAACCACGAACTTTTCTTACATTTCCAACAGACTTATTAATGCCCAACACGAATGGTGTTAAGCCTCCGCACCATGCGTGCTAACACCCCGCACCAATGGTGCGGAGGCTCAGTCCAATCATTAAGAGGGGTTCTCTATCCGTATGTTAACAACCCATTTGGCTTGAAAAAGGGCTATAAGACGAGTGAAACAAGAGCAGGCTACAAACAGAAAACCAAATCCAACACTTGAATAAGCTATAATTTGCCTATTTACTTTTTTTTTCGTACATTTGCAGTCTTATGAAGCTTGCTTCTTTACGTGATAAAACAAGAACTATATGGATGACGAAATAAAAGACTTGGATGGACAGACTCCTGAGGAAGAGACTCAGGAACAGGATTCCCATTCCGATTATAAACCTGCCGATAGGTTTGATGCCTCTGCCGTACATCATCTCTCTGGCATGTACAAAAACTGGTTCTTAGATTACGCCAGCTACGTAATCTTGGAACGTGCCGTACCTCATATCGAGGACGGCTTGAAGCCTGTACAACGCCGTATTCTCCACTCTATGAAACGAATGGATGATGGACGATACAATAAGGTAGCAAACATCGTAGGTCATACGATGCAATTTCACCCACATGGTGATGCCTCTATTGGTGACGCCTTGGTACAGTTAGGACAGAAAGACCTACTCATCGACATGCAGGGTAACTGGGGAAACATTCTCACTGGTGACCGTGCTGCTGCGCCACGATACATTGAGGCGCGCCTATCAAAGTTTGCCTTAGAGACTGTATTCAATCCGAAGACAACAGAATGGCAACTTTCTTATGACGGAAGGAACAAAGAGCCGATTACGCTTCCTGTGAAGTTCCCACTGCTTTTAGCACAGGGTGCTGAAGGTATCGCTGTAGGCTTGTCATCCAAGATTCTTCCACATAACCTCAACGACATCTGCGATGCAGCTATCAGCTATCTGCGTGGTGAGGAGTTTAACCTCTATCCAGACTTCCCAACAGGTGGTAGCATTGATGTATCGAAGTATAATGATGGTCAGCGTGGTGGTGTTCTGAAGGTGCGTGCAAAGGTTGAGAAGCTCGATAATAAAACCCTCGTCATCCGTGAGGTTCCTTTTACAAAGACCGCTAACACGCTTCAAGAGTCTATTACGAAGGCTGTTGAGAAAGGCAAACTAAAGATTCGAAGAGTAGAGGACATGACTGCTTCGGAGGTGGAGATTCAACTTCATCTTACACCGGGTACGTCAAGCGACAAGACCATTGATGCCCTCTATGCTTTCACTGATTGTGAGATAAACATTTCGCCAAACTGTTGTGTCATCCGAGACAACAAACCAGAGTTCTTGACGATATCAGATGTATTGCGCAATTCTGCCGAACATACGAAGGCTTTATTGAAGTTAGAGTTAGAGATTCGCAAGCATGAATTAGAGGAACAGTTGTTCTACAACTCTCTGGAACGTATCTTCATCGAGGACCGTATCTATAAGGAGCGTAAGTTCGAAACAGCTAAGGATATTGATGAAGTTGTGAGCTTCGTCGACTCAAAACTCGAGCCATATAAGAAGACGTTTATCCGTGAGGTGACACGTGACGACATCATCCGCCTTTTGGAAATCAAGATGCAACGTATTCTGAAGTTCAATAAGGATAAGGCTGACGAACTGATTCAGAAGATTAAGGCAGAGATTGCCGAGATTGACAAGGACCTCAGCGAGATGGTTCGCGTCACTATCGAGTGGTTCACACACTTGAAAGAGAAGTACGGAAGCGACCATCCACGTCGTACAGAGATTAAGAGCTTCGATACGATTGTTGCTGCTAAGGTGGTTGATGCCAACGAGAAATTATATATTGACCGTCAGGAAGGTTTCATTGGTACAGGTCTTAAGAAGGCAGAGTTCGTTCAGAACTGCTCTGACCTCGATGACGTGATTATCTTCTACCGTGATGGTAAGTATAAGGTTATCCGAATTGCCGACAAGGTGTTTGTTGGTAAGGGTGTACTTCACGTACAAGTGTTTAAGAAGAACGACAAGCGTACGATTTATAACGTCGTTTATCGTGACGGAAAGACGGGACCTTACTATATCAAACGCTTCAACGTGACTTCTATCACACGTGATAAGGAATATGACGTAACCCTCGGTACACCTGGTTCAAAGATTAACTACTTCACAGCCAACCCTAATGGTGAGGCTGAGTTGATAAAGATTACACTCGATCCGAACCCAGACAAGAAGAAGCAAAACATCTTCATGGAGCGTGACTTTGCAAGTATTCTCATTAAGGGACGTGCAGCAAAGGGTAATCTGCTGACCAAAGAGAGCATTCACCGCATCTCACTCAAGAGCCACGGACACTCTACATTGGGTGGACGAAAGGTGTGGTTCGACCCAGATGTCAACCGTATCAACTACGAAGACCATGGTCGTTACCTTGGAGAGTTCTCTGATCAAGACAGCATCCTTGTGATACTTAAGAACGGAGAGTTCTATATTACCAACTTTGACGCATCCAACCACTACGAAGATAACATTCTCCGTATAGAGAAGTTTGATGCTGATAAGCCTTGGACAGCTGTCATCTTTGATGCCGACAATCAAGGTTATCCTTACTTGAAGCGATTCCAGATGGAAGCAAGTAAGCGTCATCAGAACTTTATTGGTGACAATCCTGATTCGCAGATGGTACTGCTGACTGATATTGCCTTCCCTCGCATACAGATTACTTATGGTGGTGCTGATGCGGCACGTGGCACTGAAGAAATTGATGCAGAGCAGTTTGTTGGCGTGAAGGGATTCAAGGCAAAAGGTAAACGATTGACAACTTGGACAGTTGACAAGATTGAAGAGCTGGAGCCAACACGCTTACCTGAAGAGGAAAAAACTGATGACGAGAGCAATGAAGATGATGTACAAGAAGAGAATTCTGCAGCTACTGAAAAGGAAGAGAACCTCGATCCGGATGCAGGTAAGTCTCAACAGCAGGTCATCGATGAGATTACTGGTCAGCTAAACCTCTTCGACAATGAATAAACAACACGATAAATAACGAATTGAAAAAGGGGACATACCTCCCGTATGTCCCCTCCTTCAAAGACTATTTATAAACGCTTGGGACCTTATCACCCAAAAGTTAACACCAAACATCTATTTGACTTACACTTTTATTGACACTTTTCCATTACGCCTATGAACCTAAAAAAGTCCTTATTTCGCTGTTTCTCCCTTGCAGCAATAATTCTTTTCGCTTTATCAACACCTACACTTGCACAGGACACACTGCGTAGTAACAAGGTAATTACCAATACACAGATGTTGGGAATAGGTGCTGTAAACACTCTCGACACCTACCTCTCACCTGAAGAATATACAGGAACAGAGTTTCGTTATATCTCTCATTCTGTGCGTGAGAACGGCAGTAAGCTATCAAGAGAACTCGTACATCAGGCACAAATACTATCAGTACGTAATCGAAGGGAGAATAACAACGAGTTGGGTGGCTTCTACAACTTCCAATACAACTGGCAATATGCCTTAGGACAATGGAACGTTGGAGAGGGAGAACTACGCTTAAAAGTGGGTGGAGGAGTTGATACACGGCTCGGTTTCCTCTACAATATACGTAATTCTAATAATCCTGCACAGGCTTACGGACAAGTGAATATCGCTCCGAATGCTGTTGCTGCCTACCGTTTCCGTCTTCAAAATCTTCCTTTCCAACTGCGATATGAAGTGCAAGTACCGCTTCTTGGACTGACTTTCTCGCCCAATTACGGACAGAGTTATTACGAGATTTTCACTCGTGACAACTATGACCATAATCTTGTTGTCACAACTCCTGTTTCTGCCCCATCGCTCCGCCAGCTGCTTACTCTTGATTTCACGGTTCGACACACGACCTTCCGTGTTGGCTATCTTGGCGATTATCAGCAAGCAAAGATTAACCAACTGCGCCAGCATGTATGGAGTAATCTCCTTGTATTAGGTATTGTTCGTAAGTTTTCTATCAATAAGTTCATCCCATGAGAAAGCTATATCACTCCTTCCTATATTTACTGATTCCGGCACTGACCCTACTTAGTACTGTGACAAGTTGCGTCACCAACGACCAGCAATCAGATAGTCCTCAAGGCAACTTTGAAGCTTTGTGGCGAATTATCGATGAGCATTACTGTTTCTTCTCACAAAAAGGGATAGACTGGCAGGAGGTACACAGCCGTTATGCACGCCAGTTTGACAACTCTATGACAGCCAAACAACAGTTCGAAGTAATGACTAATATGCTCTCAGAACTAAAGGACGGACACGTCAATTTATATACCTCTTTCAACGTAGGTCGTTATTGGTCATGGCATGAAGACTATCCCAAGAACTACTCTGACACACTTCAACGTCTTTATCTCAAGACTGATTACCTCATTGCAAGCGGCTTAGACTATACTGTCCTTGATGATAATATCGGCTATGTACGCTGTGAAACCTTCCAGAATAGTATTGGTGCAGGTAATCTTGACGACATCTTTATTCATCTTCAACCTTGTAACGGACTGATTATCGACGTGCGCAACAACGGAGGTGGTAATCTAACAAATGCCGAAGCATTTGCTGCACGCTTCACAAACAAGGAACTACTCGTTGGCTACATACAGCATAAAACGGGGAAAGGTCATAACGACTTCTCTGCGTTACAACCTGAATATCTCAAGCCTGGAAAGGGTATCCGATGGCAGAAACCAGTTATCGTATTAACCAATCGTAGCGTTTTCTCGGCAGCAAATGAGTTTGTTAAATATATGAAGTGCTGTCCAAATGTTATTGTAGTAGGCGACCGTACGGGTGGCGGAGCTGGTATGCCCTTCTCTTCCGAGCTACCTAATGGATGGTCAGTCCGCTTCTCTGCTTGCCCAATGTACGACCGTGACAAACAAATGACGGAGTTCGGTATTGACCCAGACTATAAAGTTTCCCTCACTTCCGACGACTTCGCACGAGGCAAGGATACTATTATAGAGTTTGCAAGGAAGATGATAAAGACCTTTCCCAAGCCCCAATCCCTCTAAAAGGAGGGACTGGGAGGTTCTGAAGAAACTCTAAGTTTTATATTTTACCTTGCTTAATCTCGTCAAACAACAGTTTGTTACCAACCTTGATAACCTTTACCTTATTGGTACATTTTATACCCATATCCAAGAAAGTATACTGATACCAGTTGTTACCAAGGCTCACAACACGTAGCACCTTATGAGCATTAGACGGTCCATCTTGAGCACCAGAGCGGAACAACCAGCCTGCATAAGCATTTGGAAGTGGATCATATTCATAATCATACGCAGCCTTCAACACCTTCAGCAACTTCTTTGTGCAGTGCCTCTTCAGGTATGCAGTGTTATCAAAGCCCTTTGTGTTATACATAGACGTAATGAGTGAGATAGCTGCACGCTCATCTTTACTCAAAGCATTCTTGGTAGGAGTAGCCTTAACAGAGGCTGCATTCTGATTCATCATTACGCCAGTTTCACCAACACCATTGTAAACTACAGAAGCTGACGCATACAAAGTTCCCAGGCACAAAACAGTTAATAATGTCTTTCTCATTGTCAATCGTTAGTTAGTTAAAGAAATAATATTGTTAAACGCATAGTCGGTTATTCGCAAAACCAGTCCTCTCATTCTCATAAGGTATCGTGATAACATTAGAACTCAAGGAGATATTTTACTCAGCAACCAAACCTTCTTCGCAAAGATATATATTTAATTTCACTCATAAACAAATAGTATAAGATTATTTACTAACAAAAATCATATAGGCAGAAAAGGTTTATAAGAGAAAAGAAATTCCCAAACATTTGGCTATATCCAAAACATTGCGTATCTTTGCAGTCGTTATGCGCCTGTGGCGGAATTGGTAGACGCGCTAGACTTAGGATCTAGTAACTTACGTTGTGCAGGTTCGAGTCCTGTTAGGCGCACTGAAATAAGAGCCGGATAATTGGTAATCAATTATCTGGCTCTATCATTTATAAAGGCTTATTTCTATAAGGAATAGACATAAACAAGAAATCGGTTCATTAGAAAGTTACCAAGAACTTTTTCTAATGAACCGATTTATTTTATACAGATAAATCCCAAAACCTATCTATTAAACTCAACCAAACAGCTGATGTCTGACGTAGACTTTTAGGACCTACCTTATATATTTAGAACTTGTAAGCTACACCTACACCAAGTACCAACTGGCTGTAGTTGTTGCTAACAATCTGATACTTCAACTCAGCGTTTACGCTCAAGTCCTTAGTAAGCTCATACTCAGCACCACCACCGAGGTTAATAGCGAGACGACCATCTGAACCCTCAATTACAGAATGACCAGGATACTCATACTTGTATGACCAGTTTGTATAGCCAAGACCTGCGAGTGGATATACCTTAACCTTGTTAGCTACATCAAAGAGGTAGTGAACATTCGCATTGATATCCCACATTGAGATACCCTTATTCTTGAGGAAGTAGTCAAAAGAGCCCTCACCTCTAATCTGGTCTGTGAAGTAGTACTGACCCTTAACACCGAAACCGATGCTGTTTGTCTCAGAACCGAACACGAGCTGTGCACCAAGTGCCTTATCACCTGCCTGCGCTGAAGCTGAAAGACTCATAACTGCAGCACATACTAAAAGTAAAAGTTTTTTCATTTCTAATAATTGTTATGTTAAAAAAATAAGTTTATTTAGAGTGAGGACATCTTACAAAAAGAATGGTTATAAAAACCTATCAGCTTATTATTTCTGATTAACAGAATAACTAAAATTGAAAAAATGTCCTTTTATAAAACGATTTTTAGAGTATTATCCCTAATAGTTTTAAATTTCTTATTATATCCGCGATAAACGAATTCTAACCTCATACACAGTCTATTCAATCTGTATATATAGAGGAAGTACTTTATTTCCGAGTGCAAATATATACAAAATACTTTTAACACCAAAGAAAAATAGCACAAATCTTACGAAAACAAGAACAATAAAGAGGAAATGTTAAATATTTTGGAGACTAAATGATAGATATCATCTTTCAGTTTGCTTATTATCTACATAAACGAAAGACGAATATCCAAAAGTATAACAAGCTTCTGCCTAATCCCTTTATCACTGGAGAAAACAAAAACTCTTGACTTTATTCATAAAGCCAAGAGAAATCTTATAAAAATGCGAGTTAACCCCAACACATTTTATAGAAGGGGATTAATCATCGTCTTCATCATCATATTCAGGCTCTGCCCACTCCACACGTGCACCATAAGCAAGGGTCTGATTTTTCTTTCCTGTACGAGCATTTCGTGTACTGGTAGGAACGAAGCGGCACTTTACATTCTTAATATGTTTCTTGATATCGAAGTCGTCAGGATTGTCAACGGGTTCACTCTCTACTGTCAGATGAAACCTCCCTAACCCCTCAAGTGCTACCGTTTCGCCCTGACGAAGACGATAAGAGATTTCGTCAATCAAAGCTATAACAAGTCCTCGCACGTCACCACGTGAGAACGAGGTATTCTCCTGAATAGAATCAGCAAGGTCATCGGTCGTTGCAACTCCAGTGCTAACAGTACGAGCATACCATTTACCAGATCCTTTCTTATCCTTGAACTTACTCTGTTCCAGTCTTATTTCTACTGACATAATCTTCTACTTTTCGTTCCTTATTATATAACACAATGCAAATATAATCAAAATAAACAATTCACGCAAAACAAAATAAACTATTTTACGAAAACTATCCATGCCTTCTACTAACAAAACAAACAATTATATTATAAGTAGAAATAGACTCTTCCGTTAAATGTGTGGATGACTTTCGTGGTTTCTTAACAAAAGAATCGGAGTTACTCATTAATAAAAGTCATAGCTAAGACTATCAAATTACTTATTTTATTATCGTCTTCTGACATAGAACCCCCTTTCTATTTAATACCTCAATTATGTAGATATGATTTTGAAAAATCATTACATAATTTCAAATAAAACATCTACAAATAAGGATAAAAACACGTATAAAAGACAAGCCTGCAACCAACAGAAAATCAATTAGTTATAAAGCAACAAAGCAAAAGGTGCTTAATTGGACTTCAAAAGGGCGTTAGTAAGACTTCAAAAGGGCACCTTTTGCAAGTCAATTAGGCGTCTTTAAGAAGCCAAAAGAGCATGTATAGGTTTTGAGTTGTATGAAAAGAGTTTACAAATAGCAAACAATAAGGAAATAAGCTGTTCGTAGAAGACGAATAAAATAGCATCAATTTGTATTTATCGCCAACTTTATCCTCCTTTAAAAGCCTGTATAATTTGGTATAGTAATACCATACAAGTGTATAAGTCTTTATCCTCCCAACACGCAATATACTTAAAGGAAGAACCGAAAAAGCAATCAACAGTCTACCCATTCATACGAGAATCTACCAATTTATAAAGTACATTACCGACACAACAAGCCATCACCCTCATATTATTTTCGAGAAAATAATTCATTAGATATAAATGAATTGAAGAAGAAAGTCTCTTAACAGCAAGCTAAAATGAGATTTTCAACTAAATTATTTGCCATTTGTTTGCGAGAATAAAAAACTTTCCTTACCTTTGCACCCGTCTTACAAAAGTAAGGGGCGTTTAGCTCAGCTGGTTTAGAGCATCTGCCTTACAAGCAGAGGGTCGGCGGTTCGAATCCGTCAACGCCCACCAAGGGGTGTATCCCTGTAATCTCTTGGGGTTGCAGGGTATTTTAAGGGGCGTTTAGCTCAGCTGGTTTAGAGCATCTGCCTTACAAGCAGAGGGTCGGCGGTTCGAATCCGTCAACGCCCACCTTTAAAACTTGAAACGGATGACTTTGCAACATTGTTGTGAAGTCTTTTTTGTTTTATTCAGCTTTTATCTGCATCCTTTTTGATATTATTATTATTATTATTTGCGCTATTACTGAATTTATTGTTAAATTTGCACCATATTAATAAATAAAATTATGACCCTTGACGCATTAACAGCCGTATCGCCTATTGACGGACGCTATAGAAGTAAAACGGAAAGTCTTGCTGACTATTTCTCAGAGTACGCACTTATCCGTTATCGTGTTCGCGTAGAAATTGAGTATTTCATCACGCTTTGCGAGTTACCATTACCACAATTGGAAAGCTTTAACAGCGCCCTCTTTGAACAGTTGCGCGACATCTATCGCAACTTTGATGAGGCTTCGGCAGCACGTGTAAAGGAAATTGAGAGCATCACCAATCACGATGTAAAGGCGGTTGAATATTTCATCAAAGAGGAGTTTGACAAGATTGGCGGACTCGATAACTACAAGGAGTTCATCCACTTCGGACTGACCTCACAGGACATCAACAATACAAGTGTGCCATTGTCTGTAAAGGAAGCTCTCGAAGAAGTATTCTATCCTCAGGTTGAGGAACTGACTGCGCAACTGAAGGAATACGCTGAAGCATGGAAAGACGTACCAATGTTGGCAAAGACACATGGTCAGCCAGCCTCTCCTACTCGATTGGGCAAGGAGGTTGAAGTGTACGTTTATCGTCTCAGTGAACAGCTCGCAACCTTGCGCAACTGCAAGATGACAGCTAAGTTTGGTGGTGCAACTGGTAACTTTAATGCGCATCACGTAGCTTATCCACAGCATGATTGGCGTGCCTTTGGCAATCGCTTTGTCAGTGAGAAATTAGGATTAGAACGTGAGCAGTGGACTACACAGATTAGCAACTACGACCACTTAGGTAGCGTGTTTGATGCCATTCGTCGCATCAATACTATCATCATCGACCTTGACCGCGACTTCTGGATGTACATCTCAATGGAGTATTTCAAGCAGAAGATTAAGGCAGGAGAGGTTGGATCAAGTGCAATGCCTCACAAGGTAAACCCAATCGACTTCGAGAATAGTGAGGGTAACCTCGGTATAGCAAATGCAATCTTACAGTTCTTGGCACAGAAGTTGCCAGTAAGTCGCCTACAGCGTGACCTTACAGACTCAACAGTCTTGCGTAATGTTGGCGTTCCTGTTGGACATAGCGTTATTGCAATACAGAGCACATTGAAGGGTCTTCGCAAACTCATCCTCAACGAAGAGAAGTTGAGAGAGGACCTTGAAAACACATGGGCAGTTGTGGCAGAAGCCATTCAGACCATCTTACGCCGTGAAGCCTATCCACATCCTTACGAGGCATTGAAGGCACTCACTCGCACAAACGAGAAGATGACAGAGGAGACAATACACGCATTCGTGCAGACACTCAACGTCAGCGACAGCGTGAAAGCCGAACTAATGGCAATCACCCCATACAACTATACAGGAATTTAACCCAATTCGGTCATTAGAGTCTAAACATATTTTGTTTTATTGTCGAGCAGATTGCCTGTCTTTGTTACGCAGGCGTAGCGGGCTACGTCAAGTTGTAAAGACAGGCAAGATACCGACAAGAAAATAAAAGATGTTAGGAAACAACACAAAACAAGAATTCCTGAAACATTGTGGTCTAATGACCGATTTGGGTTTAACTACTCCTATAGAGTCAAAGAAGAAGAAATTAAACTGAGTATCTCCTTTAAACGGAGTTCGATATTTTAATAAAACAAAAAAAAGTAATAACAAATTGGCCGTGAGGCCAGTAGTATCAAATTAAAAGTAAAACAATTATGGCAGAAGAATTCGAGAACAAAGAAGTTCAGTCTGAGCAGAATGAGAACAGCCGCGACGGCTATTCAGCAGCCGAACAAGGCGGCTATCAAAGAGAGTACCGTGGCACAGGACGTACACAACGTCCACGTATTCACAGCCAACGCGCTTACAGCAGCGACAAGGCTAATAGCAGTAATGACGAAGGCGGATTCCGTCCTGAGGGCTTCGGCTCTGGCTTACAGAGTGCAGGTCGTCCACAGCAGGGAGGTTATCGTCCACGTCAGAACAGCTATGGTGGCGGATATAACAACAGCCGTGGTGGCTATCAGAGCCGTCCACAGCAGGGAGGTTATCGTCCACGTTACAATAGTAACGGCGAGGAAGGCGGTTACCAGCCACGCCAGCAAGGTGGATACAACAATCGTGGTGGATATCAGAGTCGTCCGCAGCAGGGTGGCTATCGTCCACGTTACAACAATGATGAGAATGGCTATCAGCCACAGGCTTATCGTCCACGTTACAACGCCAACAATGGTGCTGAGGGCGAGGAGAATAACAACTATCAGGCAAATCAGGGCGGTTACCAGCCACGTCAGGGTGGATACCAGCCTCGTCAGCAGGGTGGTTATCAGAGCCGTGGCGGATACAACAATAACCGTGGCGGTTATAACAACAATCGTGGTGGATACCAGAGCCGTGGTGGATACAACAATAACCGCGGTGGTTATAACAACCGTGGCGGATACAACCAGGGTGGTTACCGTCAGCATAGTGCTGATTATGATCCAAATGCAAAGTATTCACTCAAGAAGCGTATTGAATACAAGGAGGAGAACTACGATCCAAATGAGCCAATCCGCTTGAACAAGTACCTTGCTAATGCTGGTGTTTGCTCACGTCGTGAGGCTGATGAATTCATCCTTTCTGGTGCAGTAACCGTAAATGGCGAGGTTGTAAAAGAGCTCGGTAGCAAGGTTATGCGTACTGATGAGGTGTACTTCCAAGACAAGTTGGTTTCATTGGAGAAGAAGGTTTACGTTCTTTTGAACAAACCAAAGGATTATGTTACCACAAGCGACGACCCACAGCAGCGTAAGACTGTTATGGACCTCGTGAAGGGTGCTTGTCCAGAGCGTATCTATCCAGTTGGTCGTCTCGACCGTAACACAACTGGTGTACTGCTCCTTACTAACGATGGCGACCTTGCTTCAAAGCTTACTCACCCTAAGTTCTTGAAGAAGAAGGTATATCATGTATTCCTCGACAAGGCTATTACAGCTAATGACTTGCAGAAGATTTCTGACGGTATTGAGTTGGAAGATGGCGAGATTAAGGCTGACGCAATCGAATATGCTGACCCACAGGATCAGACTCAGGTTGGTATTGAGATTCATAGCGGTAAGAACCGTATCGTACGTCGTATCTTCGAGAGCCTTGGCTATCGCGTCGTAAAACTCGACCGTGTACAGTTTGCTGGTTTGACAAAGAAGAACGTACGTCGTGGTGACTGGCGCTTCCTCACTGAGAAAGAGGTTGACATGCTGCGTATGGGTGCGTTTGAATAAAATAGAAACCTCCCCAAACCTCTCAAAAGAAGTGGATGTGAGAGACCAAGCAATGCTATTATTGAGGCATTAAACTGATTGGTAAACAACATTCCTCTCCTTTTGAGAGACTTGGGGAGTACCTAATTATAATATAGCAAATGAAAAGAACAAAAATCGTCGATGCACTTGCTTGCACCGATTTTGGTAAGGATATCAACGTAAAGGGTTGGGTTCGTTCTCATAGAAGCAGCAAGGCTGTTGACTTCATCGCCTTGAATGATGGTTCTACGATTAAGAACATCCAGGTTGTTGTTGACCCTTCGACTATCGACGAAGACAAGCTGAAGAGCATCACAACGGGTGCTTGTATCAGCGTTGTTGGTACGCTCGTAGAGAGTCAGGGTGCTGGTCAGACCTCAGAGATTCAGTGCAAGGAGATTGAAATCTACGGTCTCTGCCCAAGCGACTACCCTATGCAGAAGAAGGGACAGAGTTTTGAGTACATGCGCAAGTATGGTCACATGCGTCTTCGTACCAATACCTTCGGTGCTGTATTCCGTATTCGTCACAACATGGCTATCGCTATCCATCAGTATTTCCATGAGCATGGTTTCTATTATTTCCATACTCCACTGATTACAGGTAGTGATGCTGAGGGTGCTGGTAATATGTTCCAGGTGACTACACTCGACCTTGACCGCGTTGCAAAGGGTGGTGAGGTTGATTATAGTGCTGACTTCTTCGGTAAGCGTACTAACCTTACCGTATCTGGACAGTTGGAGGGTGAGTTGGGTGCTACTGCACTCGGTGCTATCTACACCTTCGGTCCTACCTTCCGCGCTGAGAATTCAAATACTCCACGCCACTTGGCTGAGTTCTGGATGGTTGAGCCTGAGGTTGCCTTCATCGACAAGGACGAACTGATGGATCTTGAGGAAGACTTCATCAAGTACTGTGTTCGTTGGGCTTTGGAGCACTGTAAGGACGACCTTGAGTTCCTCAATAAGATGATTGATAAGGAGCTTATCGCTCGTCTGGAGGGTGTATTGAAGGAAGACTTCGCTCGTCTTACTTACACAGAAGGTTTCGAGATTCTTCAGAAAGCTGCTGCTGACGGTGTGAAGTTTGAGTTCCCTATCACTCACTGGGGTATGGACCTCAGCAGTGAGCACGAGCGTTACCTCGTTGAGGAACACTTCAAGCGTCCTGTAATCATGACCGATTATCCAAGTGAAATCAAGTCATTCTATATGAAGAAGAATGAGGACGGCAAGACAATGCAGGGAACTGACGTACTCTTCCCACGTATCGGTGAGATTATCGGTGGTTCAGTTCGTGAAGAAAGCTACGAGAAGCTGGTTGAAGAGATTGAAAGCCGCGGTATGAAGCGTGACATTTACGATTGGTACCTTGACACTCGTAAGTACGGAACCTGCCCACATGGTGGTTTCGGTCTCGGTTTCGAGCGTCTCATCCTCTTCGTTACTGGTATGCAAAACATCCGTGACGTAATCCCATTCGCACGTACTCCTAAGAACGCAGAGTTCTAAACATAAAACACAAAAGGCGGCTATCCACACAGATAGTCGCCTTTTTTATTTACTTATAAGAACACTCCCGACGAAACTTAAAACATAATACATAAAATAAATTATTCATCGAAGGGACTCTACATGATACCATAAGACTGTCAAAAACTTAATCATTAACCCAAATATAAGTATAATTTCGTTTGCTGTCATTTTAACATTTCTCATTAAATTCCTATATATTAAGTATTTAAGAACTCATAAAGAGTGACAGGAATGACAGCAAGTTAAATCACATACAAGCCCATCTAATCTACGTATCACTTACCTATCAACTATCGAACTTCGATAAAGAAAGGTTCTTCTGAAATATAGAGTGATAAACTAAAAGTCTGTATAATAGGCACACGGAGTCACGGAGGGAACAGAGGTAAACGCAATGTCACGGAGGTGCCGACGGCACAAAGAGCGACGGAGGTGTAGCGTAC
>NZ_JACD01000003.1:0-5764 GCF_000517825.1 Prevotella sp. ICM33 | reverse complement strand
ATCGTGAGAATGTCATACGTTATTTGAAATACAAGATGCCCAAAAGTGAGTTTAAGAAACGGTTTAAGAATGGGGAATGATAATATTCTAAAATGACTTACAGGGATATTAGTACGAGTGGCTCATGGAATCGATTGATTGTAAGACCTTTGTAGGCTTTATATGTATGTGAATGGACTTCGCTCATTAAGGTGATACACCATCCGCACAATATGCGCGGAGCGTCAACACAATATGTGCGGGGCATACGCACATCATGTGCTAAGCGTTCAACACCCTTTATTAGGTTCTTCCAAAATATGGAGTGAAATACTAACGCTTTAAAAGTAAGGCACACGGAGGTTCAACGAGGACGGAGCTAAACATGATGTCAGGGAGGTGCCGACGATACAAAGAACGAAAGAGGTGTAGCGTACAGCTTCCTGATAATTTTTGAGATAAATACTTTGAAAATAAGGTGTCTAATATAACTGGCAAGCAAACTCCGTTGCTCCACGCACAACAGTGCCTCCGTGCCTATCAGCGTTTTGTTTTTAATAACCCTCCGTATTCTCTATTTCTCTGTGCGACATTTCGTTAAAGTCCTAAACTTATTTGGCACCCTTATCACACCAAATTTCTGAAGAACCAATTATTAGACCATAATACGCATAATCTCTTAAGCCTCTATGATTTGGGTTTAATCATTGTGAATTAAGATAAGGAGTTATAAGAGTGATTTTTCTATCAAAAGTAAATTTCCTGTCACTGCTGTCATTATTAGATACTATTTAAATGATAGATTTACAGTCAGTTATGCGAATTGTTAAAAATGACAGCAAATTAAAAATAAAAATCTTTAGTATATTAACCCCAAATCGGTCATTAGACCACAATATGTATAATTCTTCTTACTATGGTATTGTTTCCTAACATCCTTTATTTTCTTATCGGCATCTTGTTAGTCTTTGTAACTTGACGTAGCCCGCTACGACTGCGTTACAAAGACTAACAATCTGCTCGACAATAAAACAAAATATGTTTAGGCTCTAATGAGCAATCTTGGTTTAATAATTCAACGTTAAATAAATAGTATTTTTTAGAAAAAACCGACCCTGATAGATTTTAATTATTATCTTTGTGAACAAACTTAGTATTGCTGGGAATCATTGTCAGCAATAAAGGAGCAGAATAGGTTAAGATCGTTAAATAATAAGATTATGAAAAAGTTATTGATAGTTTTGGCATTGGCTGGTGTGTCTATGACCAGTTTTGCCCAAGATGAAGTGCTCACTGAGAAGTATAGCGTTGCTACCAACTCGTTTTGGAGCAATTGGTTCGTAGAACTTGGTGCAGACTGGAACGCATGGTATTCTAACCAAGAGCATGGGCGTGATGCTGCTATTAGTCCGTTGAAGGACTTCCGTTCAAAGCCGGGTGCAGCTTTCGCTATTGGTAAGTGGTTCACACCGGGTATCGGACTTCGTACAAAGATACAAGGTATCTGGGGCAAGCGTGTCGGTGCTGACAGTAATCCTGCTTCTCAGCTTGATAACAGCAACAAGTATTGGATTGCACAGGAGCAGGTAATGTTCAATCTGAGCAACCTCCTTTGCGGTTACAATGAGAACCGTGTTTGGAATCTTATTCCTTTTGCTGGTGCTGGTGTTGGCCGTTCGATGTCGGCTAATCGTTATGCAATGGGACTGAGCGCAGGTCTTCAATCTTCTTGGAAGGTGAGCAAAGGAATGCGTGTCTATCTTGAAGCTGGTTGGAACCGTTATGAAGCCGACCTTGATGGTGCTGCATACGCAAACAATGAGCGCCGTGGATGGGAGTCACATGATAATAACCTTTATGCAGAAATTGGTTTGAACTT
This sequence comes from Prevotella sp. ICM33, assembly GCF_000517825.1. NCBI lineage: Bacteria > Pseudomonadati > Bacteroidota > Bacteroidia > Bacteroidales > Prevotellaceae > Prevotella > Prevotella sp. ICM33. The sequence continues at coordinate 3,906 of NZ_JACD01000003.1, read as the reverse complement.
CAATATTGGTAAGGGTACTTGGAAGAAGAGTCCAGATATGGAAGCTATCAATACACAGCATCAGGCGGCTCTCGATGCACTGAATGCACGCCTTCAGGATGCAGAGGAAGAGAATACACGTCTTCGTAATGAATTGGCAAATCAGAAGCCAGTTGAGACCGTGTCGGAGTCTGTAAAGCAGTTGGTGACAACCCCTGTTTCAGTCTTCTTCGAAATCAACCAGTCTACGATTGCTTCTCAGAAAGACCTCGTAAACGTACAGGCATTGGCGAAGTATGCTAAGGACAATAATAACAATCTCCTTGTGACAGGTTATGCTGACAGCGCAACAGGTTCTGCTGATTACAACCAGAAGTTGTCTGAGCGTCGTGCAACAGTAGTTGCCAACGAACTTGTTAAGATGGGTATTGAGAACAATAAGATTACGACTGTTGGTAAGGGTGGAGTAGAGACCTTGTCTCCTATCTCTTTCAACCGTCGTGCAACGGTTCAGATTACGGAATAAGATAAGTTCAATCAAGATATTTCTTAAATGCAAGTAGGGATACACGAGCGTGTATCCCTACTTTTTGTTATGATGATAGGAGTAATTGGGCTTATTTGGCTTATGGGACTAATAAGCCCAATACCAGTTCTTTTATCGATGTCCCTTTGTGTCCCTCATCGTGTAAGCAATGGCTTAAACCCCTTCTGCAGCGTGATAAGACGAACGAACGAGCGGACCACTGACTACATGCTTAAAACCTTTTTCTAATGCTATCCGCTTATATTCAGCAAACATTTCGGGTGTGATATAGGCTTTAACAGGCAGGTGTTCGGCAGTAGGTTGGAGATATTGACCGAGCGTGAGGCGTTGGCAACCTGTTGAAAGAATATCGTCCATTGTCTCTAAGATTTCGTCGTGGGTCTCACCTAAGCCGAGCATGAAGCCTGTCTTGGCAGTGATACCACAGTTGGCTATCTCTCTCAGCACTTCTAAACTGCGTTCATAGCGTGCCACAGAGCGTACTGATGGTGTGAGGCGACGCACTGTCTCCATGTTGTGTCCTGCTACGTGGGGGTGTGTTGCCATGACTTGTCGTATGAGATCTGCCTTCCCCATAAAGTCTGGAATGAGCAGTTCAATCTTTGTGTCAGGGTTTAATCGGTGTATCTCTTCGATGGTCTTTATCCAGTGGGCTGCACCATAATCGGATAGGTCGTCACGATCAACAGAGGTGATGACGGCATAACGTAGCTTAAGAGCTTTCACTGACTCAGCTACACGACGAGGCTCGTCAGGGTTGAGCAGTCTGGGTCTGCCACTTAACGTGTTACAGAAACGGCACTTTCGTGTACAGATATCACCGCCAATCATCAAGGTTGCCGTACGTGCCATCCAACATTCCGAGCGATTTGGGCAGAGTCCACTCGTACAGATAGTGTTCATATGATGCTTGGCAAGGATACCAGCCGTCTCACCAGTCGACTTCTTCGATGTGAGGTCAATCTTAAGCCACTTTGGTTTCATCACGTGTGGTTCACGTCCGAAGAGCAAACGGAGGAACTGTCGCAGCTTCAAACCACGGATAATAGTGGATAGATCTATGTTTTCCAATCTCTCTTCTACCGCCTCTCTCGTGAACTCACAACCTTTAAGTAGGCTGAGGAAATCATGATCGATATCGCCAAGAAGGAAGTAATCACCCACCATATTGATACTTCCAATGATGTTATTCTTTAGTTCAATATGGGCTTCAAGTGTTCCGACACCTTCAAAACGATGCTTTCGAACAAGGGAGTATTTTGGATTTTTACCATAAACAAAGTCGTCAGAAGATAGTTCTTTCTCTATCTCTGCAACTTCTTTCATGTCTTCTTCCGTTAGTTCGAGCACCTCAGTACCACATATTTCCTGTCGCACATAGTCCATAAAAGCTAAGATATCTAACTGTGTATAGGTCGCAACATTCGTCACTCTTTGTCTGACAGACGCTACACCCTTGCTTTGTAGTTTCTCTTTTGCAGGAGTGAGTGCATTAGACAGGTGGTCAAGTTGGGTGTCAAAGAGTAGGGAGTTGTGTAGAACACTACGGTTAGACAGTTGATAGAAAGCACAACCCGATACTTTTGTACCGTTAATGAGAATATCATTTCGACCCGATAACTGTGCGTCAATCTTCAGTCCTTTTAGTAAGTCTGCCATTCGTTGCATATAAGCAGCAAAGGCTTCGTTGGCATTGACGGAACGTGAAATATAAGAAAATTGTATGCAACCCTTGTCGGCATAGATACATCCTCCACCACTTTTCCGTCTGAAAATATCAATCTTGTGTTCTTTACAGTAGTCTGTATTGACTTCATTATCAATCAACTGATTGCGTCCTAACATAACTGTAGGGTTCACACGCCAGCCTATAAAGTAGTCGTCATCGGTATAATGCCGTGCTACATATTCTTCCACCGCAAAGTAGAAGGACAGTTGATGAATGGTATCTGGTTTAGGTAGTAGTATATATTTCATCGTTGGTATTGATTGTTTATGGGAACAAATGTACAAATAAAATAATTAAAGAGAGAAGAAAGTTGGGAAAATAGTGAGGAGGGCACTATTAGTCTTATTAGCCTTATTGACCCAATAAGGCTAATAAGCAACTCTTAAAAAATGCAAAAAGCAATCACCACTCTTATACTTTTTCGTACATTTGTAATCGAATTTATCAGTTTAAATAAAGGTAATAGGTTATGTTAAAAAAACAATTCGTATCAGTAGCAGCCGTAGCAGTACTAACTACAGGGGTTGCTTTTGCTGCAGTGCAGCAGGATAAGGTGATGTATAAGCAGGCAGATGGCACCTATGTTGTCAATACGACCAGCCTCTGCTCAAATGTAAAGGGATTTAAGGGTGCAACACCAGTAGAGGTTTATATCAAGAATAATAAGGTTATCAAGGTTGAGGCATTGCCAAATCGTGAGGGTCCTAAGTTCTATGATAAGGTGAAGCAGGGGTTATTTCCAAAGTTTGTATTTTCATTGTTCCATAAATCAGCGACAAAAGATAGCGCAAATCCTCCTTTAACAAATGTTTTGACTGATAGCATTTCTCAAATTGTCTCAGCTTGTCCTGGCGAAATTGGTGTGGCGGTTATTGTTAATAACAGAGATACGGTTAAGGTCAATAATAAGAGTGTTTATCCTATGATGAGTGTGTTTAAGGTTCATCAGGCATTAGCTCTTTGTAATGACTTTGACAATAAAGGAATTTCACTTGATACCTTAGTAAATATAAATAGGGATAAACTTGACCCAAAGACTTGGAGTCCTATGCTGAAAGATTATTCAGGGCCAGTCATATCATTGACAGTGAGAGATTTGCTGCGTTATACTCTTACTCAGAGTGACAACAATGCAAGCAACCTTATGTTTAAGGATATGGTTAATGTCGCTCAAACAGATAGTTTTATAGCCACACTCATTCCTCGTTCAAGTTTTCAGATAGCTTATACGGAAGAGGAAATGTCGGCTGACCATAACAAGGCTTACTCTAACTATACATCTCCTCTTGGTGCTGCAATGTTGATGAATCGTTTGTTTACTGAAGGTCTTATCGATGATGAGAAACAAAGTTTCATTAAGAATACGTTAAAAGAATGCAAAACAGGTGTAGATAGGATAGCAGCTCCACTTCTTGATAAAGAAGGGGTTGTTATAGCGCATAAGACAGGTTCAGGTTATGTTAATGAAAATGGTGTTCTTGCAGCTCACAATGATGTTGCCTATATATGTCTGCCTAATAATATCAGTTATACCTTAGCGGTATTTGTTAAGGATTTCAAGGGAAATGAATCACAAGCGTCACAATATGTTGCGCATATATCAGCTGTAGTATATTCTTTATTAATGCAAACTTCAGTAAAATCTTAAACT
>NZ_JACD01000002.1:0-16344 GCF_000517825.1 Prevotella sp. ICM33 | reverse complement strand
CTTTTTAGGCTTGCCAAAATATATGCCTATCCCCACTAAATATCTACTGTCCCCTAATTGGGCGAATAAGGCTTATTTGGCAAATAAGGCTAATAAGGTCTTTAAGGCTAATGGGTAGGTTAATGGTTAATAGGTCTTTTAGAACTAATGTGACGAATATCTTGTAAATATAAGTTCTCTAATATTTCTTTGTTTTTATGTACAAGATTAATTTACAGACATCCCTACTTTCATGATGAATTTTTAGAATGATAATATAAAGATAATTTGCTTTATATTATTTTTTTTATATATTTGTAATTGCATTTGGTTTTATATATTTCACTTTACATATTTCGATTAATCTTATGTGTTGTACATTTATGTGTTATCTTTTAAACAAACCTAATATGATTAATTTACGTTATTTTTCTGTTTTATTAGTATTATTGATAAGTAGCAGCTTATCGATTTCTGCACAATTAAGAAATATCTCTCCGACGGACTTAGGTAATTCTATTCCAGTATTAGTGCTGCGAGGTACGTTTAGTAATGAATACCAAAATGGGACTGTGGAGTTTTATAGCTCACAAGGTACAACTCCGGTCAGTTACGAGGCTAAGATAAAGTGGCGAGGGGGAAGTACTAACACTGAAGGTAAACATAAACGTAATTATAAGATAAAGTTTAAGGATAAACAGCAGTTCTTTGGTTTGAAATCTGATAAGAATTGGATATTAGACGCAGGTCAACAAGACTTGTTTAGACTGCGAAACCGTATAGCTACTGAGTTATGGAATGACTTTGCGCGTAAGCCCTACTACGCTGCAGACGGAGATGAGGTCTTTTCTGGTGTTAGAGGACGAGTGGTAGAGGTCTTCCTAAATGATGAGTATATTGGAATTTATAGCTTGATAGAAACGATGGACAATAAGACGTTGGGTCTAAGTAAGTCAAGGAAAGGAATCATTCATGGTCAGTTATGGAAGACAAATGGGTATGGATTATCGATGATGTATAATACTCCTTCAGTATTTGATAACACTTCTTCAACTTGGGATGTTTTTGAGACAAAGTATCCAGATATTAAGGATGTTAATCCAACAGACTATTCACCCTTATGGAACGCTATTAACTTTGTAGTGAATAGTAGTGATGAGGAGTTCAAAGATTCAGTTGCTTACTATTTTGATTTACCTGTTGTTGAGGACTATTATATCTTTACTCAAACTTTATGTGCAGTCGATAATATTGGAAAGAACATGTACTGGGCTATATATGACAGTAAGGAGTCACCAAAGATTACTTTTGCCGTTTGGGATTTAGATTTGACTGTTGGTAGTTCTTATCTTAAAGTTTATGATCAGAAATATACGTTACCTAACCATATCATAAGAGGATATTTCAATTTGATAAAGCGTTTGATAGCCACGAATGCGGGAGATTTCAATTTACAGGTGAGAGAGCGATATTGGTCAGCAAGAAAGGATATTTTTTCGACAGACAGTCTGATTGCGCGTTATAAAAGCTATTATCAGTTATTAAAGAAATGTGGAGCAGCTGAAAGAGAAGCACAGCGATGGAGTGGGGACATGGATATATTACAACAAAAGCTTGATTACGACAAGGAGATGGAGTATATTACCAATTGGATTACTCGTCATATGAAAGTGCTTGATAGGCAATTGTTCAATGATCCTAATGTGATAAACCATTCCAGTGTAGTAGCCAATGAGTCTGATGATGTTTACACGCTTCAAGGTATAAAAGTTGATCCCAAGCATTTGGGCAGTGGAATTTATATCAAGGGTTGTAAGAAAATATTTATAAAATAATAGCGTTTACAAAACTGCTTCACACACTTTATGATTTAACTAAAATCGGTCATTAGACCACCATATGTATAATTCTTATTACTATGGTATTGTTTCCTAACATCTTTAATTTTCTTATCTGCATCTTGTGTGTCTTTGTAACTTCACGTAGCCCGCTACGCCTACGTTACAAAGCTAAACAATCTGCTCGATACTAAAACAAAGTATGTTTAGACTGTAATGACCGAATTGGTTTAAGGAGACGCCCTTCATGAACAATGAAAAGTGTCTTCTTTAGTATGGTTTATTCCCTTTTGAATATGTGTATATTACGAGCGTGTTTTAGTATGTAGGTTTCATGCTTTTTCCTCAACAACTTGTACGAATTTATGTAATAATCTGTTATAACACTACAGAAGCAGGGAGGCGTTTTACATTATAATTATTGTTAGTGTAGATGAGCTTATATAATATTCCAAGTGAGGATCATTTGTTCAGGAGTTTTTGATTCTACATCACGCTCTATGTTGTCAGGGAGATTACAGAAGAAGTCGATGCCAGTTTTTGCTTCGAGTTCTTTGATGCTGATAACATATGGCTTAAGAGAGGTACCGTTATTGTTTTCGTGTTTGAACCAGAAGGCGATAGCTTTATATTGCCAGTCGCCTTGACCTCTCACTTTGTATTTCATCAGCGCTGCAGAGAAGAAATAAGTTGGTACAATAAACTTATTTTTAATATAGGTGTACTGGTCTTGTTTGTCAATTGTACCGCCACGACAGATGAATAAAGTATCTTTAGAGCCACTTGTATAGGTGATATATGTTCTCATCTTTCTCTCCATCACTTCCCAGATACCAGCGTTGAAGCCGTGAACTTGTGGCTGCATATTGCTGAGATAGAAGGTTTGGTCATTAGACTCTCGGCTGTTCACTCTGTCTTGTGATGGACAGAGATGGCCGTGGTCGTAGCCAGATCTATAATAAGGATCGGATGAAAAGAAGGAATTAGGAGTCCACAATGGGTCTTTAGGATAGAGGTCAACGCTCTGTTGACTTTTTCTCTTTACAGTTTGTTGAGCATTGCTTGCATAAATCTGATAGCAGGTCCAACGATTGGACATCTTTTCAATGTCCCATTCAACGCTGTAATTAATCTCACCATTGCTTAGTTTATGAGTGAGGACAGTACTATGCCCACCCTTTAGCTTCGGAAATTCCAAGCGGTGCGTTGCTGTGCGTATATCTTTGAGATTTGAGTTTGTGTTATTTGTTATAGTTTCTGCAATTCCTGAATTATTAGAATTATCATCGTCCTTGCTACATGATGTGATTGTGCTAACTGTAAGGAGTGTTAAGCCCCACACAGTTATGTATCGTATTATCTTATTCATTTTTTGTCTTTGGATGGTTGACTATGAAGTTTTAGCTTGTTTGAAGCAGACGGATTATGAGTAGATGTCTGTTCTACACGTTATCCCGAATCTTTAGCTTTCTATGAAGCTTTATCCTTTATCTTATACAATCTGTAAACAGCTCAGTATTCGTTTCTGTTCTGTTGAAAGCAAAAGTGCGAGCAAACGTATATGCAACTACGTTTGTCCGCACTTTGTATGTAATAATGTCGAAGGGTATTATCGATTACTTCTTCAACTTACCGTAACGGCTCATGAAGCGGTCAACGCGACCTGCTGTATCGACAAGCTTACTCTTACCAGTGTAGAATGGGTGAGAGGTGCTTGAGATTTCGACTTTTACCACTGGGTAAGTTTCGCCTTCAAATTCTACAGTCTCTGAAGTTTTGCATGTAGACTTTGTAAGGAACATATCGCCGTTGGACATATCCTTAAATACGACGGGGCGATAGTTTTCTGGATGAATACCTTGTTTCATTTTATTGTTATCTAATTGTTAATAATATACTTGCTGTAGTCTTTCCTTTATCAAAAAGGATACAGACACTTTTCAGGGTGCAAAATTACGAATAATTCTGTAGGTAGCCAAATATTTTAAGCTGTTTTTTAGGATCATTCGTCATTTCGATTGATACAACTAAAAATATCTATGGTATAAACTTTTGCTTCCCTTTAGGTCATTTCGTAACCAATAAGTTTCCTTATACTTAGTAATTCCGTGTGTCATGAGCCTCCGCACCATTGGTGTTTACCATGCGCACCATTGGTGCGGGGCCTTCACACGTTGATAAGATAAGGGAACTTTACTTAACTTCTACGTCCTTGATTTCCCATGTACCAGCCTTAGCAGCAGTACTTGTATAGAGGAAGCCAATGTAAACAGTAGCCTTACCTGCGTAAGCAGAGAGGTTGCATGTAGCATCGATGAATGTCCAGTCAGTACCTGTAGGATAAGCTGATACAGCAACGTCATGCCATGTTGTACCATCTGTTGACACCTGTACCTTAAACTCGTTAGCTGCATTAGCGAAGAACTTAGCAGCATGCTTGAAAGAAAGGGTGGCAGTAGTCTTACCTGCGAGGCTGAAAGCAGGAGATGTAAGACGGCTCTCAGCAGCATAGTTAGTAGGCTTCTTAAATGCAGAAGCCTTCATGTACTTATTAGTTGCATCATGCTTCCATACGAAAGAAAGGTCTGCTGGGAGTGTAATGTTGTTGATAGTAAAGTTATCCATACCAGTCTCAAACTTAGCGGTAAGGCCAGTAGCAGCAGGCTGAGGAGTAGAAGCACCGCTGATAGAGATAATCTTATTGTTCTTGTCAATCTCCATGATAACCTTGCCCTGTTTATTGGTGAAAGCCTTCAAGTTACCCTTAACAACTACCGTCTGACCAGCTTGAAGGTCAGTCTTAGCAGCGAAGTCAGCACCATTGAGACCCTTACCAGAGAATACCTGGAGCGTCTTGTCTGTACCGTTATCAGAGATATAGTAAGTGATACTCTTATAGTTCTCGTTATAAGAAACGACCTCAGAGATAACACCCTTTACATAAGCCTCGCCCGTAGCAGTCTGGTTAGCCTGAATCTTCTGTACAGCTTCAGTAACAGTCCATGCAGTAGTCTCAGTGTTCAGGTCAGCTGTTGGTGTTGGCTGAGCAGCCTTATTACCATTGAGCGAGTAGATATAGTTGCCCTGTGTGAACTCCTTAGTACCCTTGAAGTTTACAAGTTTACCATATACCACAACCTTATCACCAGCGTTAAGTTTATCGCTTGCAGTGAACTTCTTATTACCGAGCGCATAGCCACGATATACAGTCAGCTGTCCGTTGGTCGTTCCATCGTCAGAGATAAGATAGGTTGCATTACCATAGTTAGCAGCATCAATCTCCTTAACGCTAACGATAGTACCAGAAACATATACATTCTTATCAAGGTCCTGCCCAGCATCGATATACTTCAAAGCAGCAGCAACGTTGAATGGGTCAGCCTCTGTACCAGTTCCAGCAGTAGGAGTGGTAGGCGTGTTAGTGTTGTTATTGTTGTTCTCTTCAAATGTAACACTGTATGGAGCTGGAACATCCTCACAACTTGTGAAGACAGTTGTAGTCATTGCCAGCGCCATCATTGAATAAATAATCTTTTTCATATTCTGTATAGTTATTTGTCTTGTTAATTAATTGAGATAATCTTACTGTTACGACCAACCTGTGGGTTTGATGTTGCCTCGTAGAAATCCAAAGTACCAAGGATAAGAACCTTCTTTCCTACACTAATCTGTGAAGGGTCAGTGAACTTATCACCATTCAAGTACAAGCCACGGAACACCTGCAACTGGTTAGTTGTTGTACCATCATTAGACAGATAGTAACGAGCATTACCATACTGAGTTGAAACCTCATCGATCTGTGAGATGATACCCTTGATATAGTAAGTGTTAGCATCCTTCTTATTCAACTTTGCATAAGCCAAAGCACGTGTGATGTCCAATGGGTTAGCCTGTGTACCATCACCCTTGCCTGGGAGGCCCTTGAATGGGTCAACCTTCTCTGCAGCCTTGATATCATCAAGAGAGCGGATGATAATCTCCCACTGGTTATTAAAGCGCTTGAAGATACCAACGATGTCAACCTTTCCCGTTGGGACCTTGCTATTAGCGAATTTAGCAAAGTTACTATTGTAAACGATAACCTTTCTGCCATCCTGCTCGTTTAGGGTCCAGCTAACGCTACCCGCACCGCCATTAGCATCAGCGAAGGTATCAGTAACCTTACTGCTGTTGCTGCTCTTGAAACTTACGTTACGGATAATACCCAACTTGCCGCCATCAGTATCGAGGTCCCAAGTTGTTGCGTTGGTACCAGAAGCAAACTCAGTAGGTTCAACCTTATTACCAGAAGAGAGAATCTTATAGTGCTGATCCCAAACAGTACGGCTGATACGACCAATGGTTGTTGCACCAGAAGCATTCACAGAAGGAACACCAATCTGTGCCTGTTTACCATAGTTGCCAACGTAAAGGTCCTTCAGACTTACCAAGACTTCCGTGCCGATAGGTAGTGCACCATGCAAACCACCCTGAGCAACACTAACGATAATAGCACCAGTTGCGTCCTGTAAAGCTAACTCCTGATAGATGTTACCAGCAACGTCAGAACTTGTAACGATCGCCTTTATCTTGATATCGTCTGTAACTTTAGCATAGCTGACGCCATCACGGTAATCCGTTGCAATATAGTTAGCAAACTTACTCTTCAGCTGAGCAATAGAAATGACATTTGTTTCGGTCAGTTCATTGTTGCCGTATGGTGCAGAACCTGTTTCAGCTTGCTCTGCGTAGCTATCGCCCATACAAGATGCAAAGAGCACGCAGACAGCTGCCATCATTAAATATTTCAGTTTCTTCATAATCGTTTCCTGTATTTAGTTTTAGAATTTGTAAGCTACGTTCAACATACCATTGATACCATTCACGTAATACTTCTTAGGATTGCGATAGAAGTCGTAAGCACGTGTTGTAGCAGCTCCAGTCGTCTTGTTGACAGTGTAGTTGCTGCGGCCCTGCTCATAACCACCACTTACAATCTTCTGGTTGTTCAGTAAGTTGGTAATCATCAAGTTGATAGACAAACTTCCATGGCGGAGATAAAGACTCTTACCGATAGAAGCATCGAGCATAAAGCCACCATGACCCTCAGTCTGTGCGTATGGAGTATAGTTGCCATTTGCATCCATACCACCAAGCGCAGTACCCATTGTGCGGAGTGTGTTGCCATAACGGAGGCTTGGTGCGTAAGAGAGGTAGATACGATCATAGTAGTTACCGCTTAAGTCGATGAACCAACCACCCTTGTGATAACTGAGGATTGCACTGTAAACACTCAGAGGAGTGCTTGCTTCGTGCATATTCTTATTGTAAACAATATCCTTGTTATAAGTACTCTTTGTAGAGTTCAAGTAGATAACATCAGCATTGTTAGCGTTCTTAGCCTCGCTCCAAGTACCGAGAGCCTTGAAGTTAAGGAAGCTTGTGAGCTTGAAGTCAAGCCCCAACTCAATACCATAGTAATTCTTCTTCATGTTAGTCATGCTAACGTATGTGAAAGAGTTAGCATCATCAAAGTAGAAGTTCTGCCACTCGGTCACGTTAGTCATGTGGTTGTAGTAGCCACTGAGGTTAGCACGGAGCCAACTACCAGAGTATTGATAGCTAAGTTCGCTTGAGAAAATACGCTCATTGTGGAGGTTGAGAACAAAGTCATTGTTCATTTCAGGTGAAGCAAAAGCAGTGTTAGCATTTGGTGCACGATGCTCATAACCCAGTCCGAGAGAGAGTGCATTACCACCACCGAGGGTAACGGTAGCATTAGACTTCACACCACCTGTAAGGAAGTTAGCATCCTTGCTCTTACCTGCAGAGTTGTCAGCAAACATACCATTGCGCATGTTACCTACGCGATACATGTTGTCATAACCAACTCTACCAGCTACCATATAGTGAAGTTTGCCGATAGTTTGTGCATAATTAGCCCAAAGTTTAGCACGGCGTACGTTGATATTATAGTCGTAACCGAATGTATCACCCTCATACACGAGCTTACCTAAACCCAAAGTACCGGTTGTATTAAGGTCATACTGAACACGTGGGTCAGCTGCAGCATAGGTTCCGAGTGCATAAGTATTGATATTATGGAAACTCTTTGCACCCAAGAGATCCTCCATTGTCTGATAGTGACGAGCTAAAGTCTGACCGAGTGAAAGCCCAGCATTAAACACCTTGTTCTTACCAAGATGGTTAGTAAGAGTAGAAGACAGTGTCGTTGTCATTGCATCGTTGTGCTTAGCCTGCACGTAGTAAAGTGCATCCTCGCCGTTGGCTGCAGCCTGGCGGTTAGCATAGTAAAGTCGATCCCACTGAATCTGGCGGTTCTCCTTATTGCCCCACCAGTTGACAGCTGTCTGCCAATCAGAGAAAGTCTGTGCTGTACGATAGCGTGCATTGCTCTGATCCCACACGTCATAGTAGCTACTTGGAAGGTTCTTCCAGTAGTCAGGCTGTGGGTTTTCGCTGTTGTTATAGTTCAGCTTAGTGCTCTTATACATAGAATACTGAGCAAAAAGACTTGTTGTCAACTTCATCTTTTTATTGATATCCCAATCCCAAGTGAGGATAGCAGAAGGAGCGAAGTCGTTAACAACGCGGCTATTGCGCTTGTGACCATTCTGATAACCCCAATATGGGTTGTACTGATAGTCATTTGCAAGCCAGTAAGCCTCGTCAGTACTTGCGCCCTGTGTAGAACGCTCAGTTGGGTTGCCCCATGTAGACAAAGCTAAAGAATGACCATTGTTCCACTTCTTCTGAACACCGAAGTAGTAAGACAATGAGTTATAGAAAGTACCCTCAACGTAACCACGGTTAGCCCAACGATAAGCAACGCTGGCAGCAATAGCCCATCCCTTAGCGTTGAATCCACTCGCATAGTTGTACATACCACGGAGGGTATAGTTACGGTTAGCAGCAGAAAGCGTGAGACGATGTCCGCCAGCCATTGAACCAGCACGGATGTCATAGTTGTTACTTCCAGCCAAGGCAGTCATTGAGAAGTTATTGTTCTCAAAAGGAAGTGCATAGTCAACGTTACGTGTCTGTTGGTTGATACCACCTACCATAGAGTAGCGGAACTGTCCGCTTTCCATATCGTTCATAGGTGCACCGTTGATATAAATATCGTTATATTTCTGGTTCAGAGCACGGTAACGGAACCGCATGGGCGAATACAAGAAACCCACTTGTGAAGCATAGACGTTACTGTTTGAGTTGAGAATCGTTACATTTTCGTTCATGTCATTGTTCTCACCTAACTGCGCTTCAGTGAAGGTGAACGCCGATTCATCCATAGCGTTGGCCGTTTGCGCCTGCTGGTTCGTCTTTGTATCGGTATTCTGTGCGACCATCATAGACGAACTGCATAGTGCTAAAACGGCAAGTTTCAGCTTTTTCTGCATAGTTGATTACATTAAATAGGTGTTATACTATAGACTGCAAAGTAACGAAATAAATTTGGAAATAGAAAGTCTTTTTGATGAATTTTTCGAGAATTATGCGTAAATGTCGGATTATTTACCGATATTTGCAAATTAAACGTGACTGTGTCCAGGATTCAGTTATAGGCTTTGTGTGTCTATACTTAAAAGTCGAATGCATATCAGCTTATGCTTTTGTTTTCGTATTATTGCTGATTCCCAGGGAACTATAAGTCTTTGTTTAGACGCTCTGATAAAAAACAACAATATTAAAAATAATGAGAAAGTTACTATTAGTTCTTTTCTGTGCCGTTCTTTTCGGTACGTCAGCTTCGGCCCAGAAGAAGTTTTCTGTTTATGCTATAGGCTTCTATAATGTAGAAAACTTGTTTGATACAACACATGATGAAGGGAAAAACGACCACGATTTCACGCCGACTGGTAGTTATCAGTGGAACGAGATGAAGTATCGTCATAAGTTGCATAATATGGCATCGGTATTGGCAGAGATGGGTACAGATGTACTTCCGAATATTGGTTGTGCGGCTATAGGATTAGCAGAGGTTGAGAACGACCATGTAATGGACGACCTCACATCCCAGCCAGAGTTGGCGAAACGTGGCTATAAGTATGTACATATCGAAGGCCCCGATCATCGTGGCATCGACTGTGCCTTGATTTATAATCCAAAACTCTTTACCGTAAGAAATACAAAGTTGGTTCCTTATGTTTATGATTTACCAAAGGACAGCACTCGTGCTACACGTGGCTTCCTTACTGTAAGTGGTACATTGGCTGGCGAACATGTGACCATCATTGTGTGTCATTTACCAAGTCGTGGTGCAGGTTCTTACTATCGTGAGTTGGGTGGTAAGCAGGTAAAGGCGTTGAAGGACTCACTTCTTCGTGAAGACCCAAAGGTGAAGGTGCTTGTAATGGGTGACATGAATGACGACCCAACCAATAAGAGTATGTATGAGTGTCTGTCAGCAAAGGGCGAAATCAATGAGGTAGGTGCAGATGATATGTACAACCCTTGGTATAATGTCCTTGTAAAGGAGGGAACAGGAACTTTGCAGTATCAGGGTAAGTGGAATCTCTTTGATCAGATTATCATGACTCCTAACTTGCTGAATAAGGATGGTAAGAAAGACTTCTCAGAGTTGAAGTTCTGGAAGAATCAAATCTTCCGTCGTGATTATCTCTTCCAGGAGTCAGGTAAGTATAAGGGTAATACCAAGCGAACCACTGCTGGTGGTGTATGGCTCGATGGTTATTCAGACCACTTACCAGTTGTAACTTACTTTGTTAAACAGCAGTAAAGATTATTAGGCTTATTAGGCTAATTAGCCCGATAAGCCCAATTTGAAAATAAAACAATGGAAATAGAAACTCATCCTTTTGAGCCGTGGCTCCCATCCAATGCCAAATTGTTGCTGTTAGGAACCTTCCCGCCAGCACCAAAACGTTGGTGTATGGAATGGTATTATCCTAATTACACGAATGATATGTGGCGTATCTTTGGTCATATCTTCTTCGGTGATAAGCAGTACTTTGTGGATGAAGAAAAGAAGACCTATAAGCTTGATTTGCTAAAGCCTTTCTTAAAAGAGAAGGGCATAGCTATCTTCGATACCGCCTTACGTATTTATCGTACGACAGGAACGGCATCTGATAAAGACTTAGAAATCATTGAGCGTGCTGACCTTGATGGAATGCTTCGTTCATTGCCAGAGTGTAAGGCTGTGTTGGCAGCAGGTCAGTTGGCTACAACGGTCTTTACAGAGCATTATGGAATTGATGCGCGAAAGATGAAGATGGGTGATCGCAAGGAGTTTAGCTTTGAGGACCGGACATTATACCTTTATCGTGAGCCAAGTAGTAGTCGTGCTTATCCGATGAAGGTCGAGAAAAAGGCAGAGTATTACGAAAGGATGTTTAGGGATTTAGGGATATTAGGCTAATTAGGCTAATTGGGCAAATAAGGCAAATAAGCCCAATAATAAGAATAATAAAATCAACCAATATGAAGGATAAAATAACTATCATAGGAATAGCGGGTGGTACTGGTTCAGGAAAGACCACCGTAGTGAAGAAAATCGTAGAGAGTCTTCCTCCTCATTATGTGGCTGTTGTGCCGTTGGATTCTTATTATAATGACACGACAGAACTTACCGATGAAGAGCGCAAGGCAATCAATTTCGACCATCCAGACGCCTTTGATTGGAAACTACTCATTAAGCAGGTGAATGAGTTGCGTGAGGGAAAAGCTGTTGAACAGCCAACCTATAGTTATATTCTTAGCAATCGCTTGCCAGAGACTATTCATGTAGAGCCAAAGCCTGTTATCATCGTTGAGGGTATTATGGCATTGAGCAACAAGCGTCTGCGTGATATGATGGATCTCAAGATTTTTGTTGATTGTGATCCTGATGAGCGCCTTATCCGTAATATTCAGCGTGATACGATAGATCGTGGTCGTACGGTTTCAATGGTTGTAGAGCGCTATTTAGAAGTATTGAAGCCAATGCATGAACAGTTCATCGAGCCTACTAAGCGTTATGCTGACGTGATTATCCCACAGGGAGGCGAGAATGTAAAGGGTATCAACATCCTCTGTAAGTATATCGAAGGTTTAATGCCAGAGGATTAAGAATATGTAAAGACAGGTGATTGCCTGTCTTTTTTATTGAGGATATTAGACTAATCAGCCCAATTAGGCTAATAAGCCTAATAATAAAAAAAAGCGACAGCATCAAGGGATAACCTTTAATGCTGTCGCTTTTATATTGGAATCTTTTGTTTTATCTGATTCTGTCTGCTGCTCTTACCAAGGCTTCATCAGCAAGGATAGAGTGGCGTGCAAGCCACAAGAGGATGAAAGCTACGAGTGGAAGACAGGCTGCAAACTTTATGTGGAAGTCGAAGCCAGTCATCAATACTTGGCTGAACACACCATAAACCACATACCAACCAATAATCATTAACATGGAGAACGTACAGAAACGAGCCTGACGCTTGCGGTTATGATAGTCGAAGATGGCGAAGAGATTGATAGGACAAGTTACTAAAAGAATAGCAAACAACGCCCATACGTTAAAGTCCTTACCACCGTTAGCATCGCTTATCCAGAGATTCATTAACATGCTCTCTGCACCCATACCCTTTGGTTCAAAGCTACCTACAGGTAGACAGAGGCACGCAATGGTAGTAAGCAATGCAAGAAACAGGAATACAGTTTGTTTCCTCTGTATCATAATTTAATCTTCTTCCTCGTTCAGAGCATCCTTAGAAGGATCGCGCCAATAAACGTCACCATCGATGAACTCCTGAGTAGCTAACAATGTTGGCTTAGGTAGTTTCTCGTAGTAACGGCTAATCTCAATCTGCTCACGGTTCTCGAATACCTCGTCAAGAGAATCGTTATAAGAAGCAAACTCAGCAAGTTTCTTACTCAAGTCCTGCTTAATTTCAACCGAGATTTGGTTTGCTCTCTTTGCTATGATAGCAACACTCTCATAGATGTTACCAGTATCTTTCCAAAGTTCCTGAACATCTCGGGTTACCGTATTTGACGGTGCTTTTGACTTCTTGTAATCCATTCTAATTGTCTATATTTTATAAGTCTGTTATTCTTTAATCTTTTGTAATTTGCTTGCACTTCTTGATATAATCCTCAGCTGTTTTGCGTTCCTTTGAATCTGGGTACTCGTTGATAAATCCGTAGCACTCGTCTTCAGCATCCTGGAAACGTTGTACCTTCTTCTCCTCAACACTCATTTGAGCCAATTCAAATTTACTCTTCATAACAAGGATAGCGAAGTTCTCGCGTAAGTCGCTATAAGGATAATCATTCAAAGCATTCTGTGCGGTGATGATACAAGCCTCATAGTTATTACCACCACTGGTGCAGTTACCAAAGTAAGAGCCAAGGTTATAATATAACTTTGCATTGAGATATTCCTTGCGGACAAGCTTATCCTGCAATGCAAAGAGTCGCTGCTGGGCTGTTTCTTTCATCTTACCATTAGGGAAGATGTCCAAATACTCTTGGAAAGCTGCGATGGCTGCGACGGTAGGAGTCTGGTCAAGACGTGGCTCAGGGGTTCCTTCAAAGAGACTCTGCCCAATGTAGAAGGATGCCATTTCAGCATACTGACCACGTGGGTAAGTCTGGTAATACTTCTTGAATGTCTCTGAAGCAGCTTGATAATCCTTCAAACAATACTCCGCCATAGCGAGCATATAGAGACATTCCTGTGCGTTATCAGTACCTTTCTCGATTGTCACAAGGTCTTGCAAAAGGGGCACAGCAAAGCCATACTTTCCCTTTGCAAAGCATTCCTTTGCAAATTCGTATTTATAATCGTTGTTAGTTGTCTTATAAACTTGATTATATTCGTGTGCGCAACTTGTCAATAGCAAAACAGCGCAAATGCCAATGAGAATTCTTTTCTTCATAATTTGACTTTGAACTGCAAAGTTACATATTATTCTATAAATACGCAAAGGAGGTTCGCTTTTTTAGCAAAAAATCACTATTAATTATATACTATCAGCGCTTTTTTGTATCTTTGCAATCAAAGATTGATTCACTTGACGTATAGAAAATGAACTTCAAATTAACATCGAAATATAAACCAACAGGCGACCAGCCGGAGGCAATCAGAGAACTTACAGACGGATTGGAGCGTGGCGATAAGAGTCAGGTGCTCTTGGGTGTGACGGGTTCGGGTAAGACGTTTACGGTTGCGAACGTGATTGCGAATGTCAATAAACCCACACTTATCTTGTCGCATAACAAGACTTTGGCTGCACAGCTTTATGAGGAGATGAAGGCTTTCTTCCCCGATAACGCAGTGGAGTATTATGTCTCTTATTATGACTATTATCAGCCAGAGGCTTACATGCCTGTGACGGATACCTATATTGAGAAAGATCTTGCGATTAATGACGAGATTGATAAGTTGCGTTTGTCGGCTGTATCTTCTTTGTTATCAGGTCGTAAGGATGTTATCGTCGTGTCTTCCGTTTCGTGTATCTATGGTATGGGAGCGCCAATAGCCATGAAGGAAAATGTCATTTCTATCAAGAAGGGTCAAGTCATTGATCGTAATGATTTTTTAAGACGCTTGGTCGATGCGCTTTATATGCGCAATGACATCGAACTACAGCGTGGAAACTTCCGTGTGAAGGGTGATACGGTGGATATTGCAATGGCTTATAATGACAATGTTCTGCGTATTACGTGGTGGGATGATGAGATAGATTCTATCGAGGAGGTGGATGCTGTTGATTTCCATCGCCTTGCTACCTTCGATGCTTACGAGATTTACCCAGCCAATCTCTTTGTTACGTCTAAGGAACAGACCGAAGGAGCCATTCGTCAGATACAAGATGACTTGGTGAAGCAAGTTGATTTCTTCACCGAGATAGGGGATAACATCAAGGCACAACGTATCAAAGAACGTGTGGAGTATGACATTGAGATGATTAAGGAACTCGGTCATTGCTCTGGTATTGAGAACTATTCACGCTATTTTGATGGTAGAGAGGCGGGAATGCGTCCTTACTGTTTGTTAGACTTTTTCCCAGAAGATTACTTGATGGTGATAGATGAAAGCCATGTGAGTGTACCGCAGATTTCAGCGATGTATGGTGGCGACCGTGCCCGCAAGAAGAATCTTGTGGAATATGGTTTCCGTCTTCCTGCAGCCTTTGACAACCGTCCGCTTCGTTTCGAAGAGTTTCATGATTTGATTCATCAGATTATCTATGTGTCGGCTACCCCAGCTGACTTCGAGTTGGCTGAATCAGAAGGTGTTGTCGTTGAGCAGCTTATCCGTCCTACTGGTTTGCTCGACCCAGAGATAGAGGTGCGCCCATCAGAGAATCAGATTGACGACTTGATGAACGAAATCGTTATCCGTGCAGAGAAGGAAGAGCGTGTTTTGGTGACGACACTGACCAAACGAATGGCAGAGGAGTTGACCGAATACTTGCTGAATCACGATATCCGTACGGCTTATATCCATAGTGATGTTGCCAGTTTGGACCGTATTAAGATTATTAACGACCTCCGTGCGGGTATCTATGATGTTCTTGTGGGTGTCAATCTCTTGCGTGAGGGATTAGACTTGCCAGAGGTTTCATTGGTTGCTATCCTTGATGCCGATAAAGAAGGTTTCCTCCGTAGTCATAGAAGTTTGACACAGACGGCAGGTCGTGCGGCTCGTAACGTGAATGGAAAGGTGATTATGTATGCCGATAACATCACGGAGAGTATGCAGAAGACCATTGACGAGACGATGCGAAGACGTACGAAGCAGTTGAAATACAACGAGGAACATAATATCACACCGACACAGATTGTCAAAGCAATTAAGGGTACACTGCCAGTGGGTGGTGAATCGAATCTCACCGCACAGACAGCTTCTATCGGTAGGAATGTCGGACAGGCATACGTTGAACCAAATAATGGTGTCCTCTTTGCTGCTGACCCAATTGTTGCGAAGATGAGTAAAGCACAGTTGGAGAAGAGTATTGCTAATACAACTATCCTCATGAAGCAGGCAGCAAAAGACCTCGACTTCCTACAGGCAGCGCAGTATCGTGATGAGATAATACGTTTGCAGAAGGAGTTGGAGGGGAAATAAACAAGACAACAACCCCAAGCAACCAGCCAGCCAATCAGCCACAACCGGCCCCTCCCCCGACCCCTCCCCCAAAGGGAGGGGAGTGATTAGCGAGATACCCCGAAGTTTTAAATGTATAAGATAGTAGCCTCACCCCCAGCCCCTCTCCAATTGGAGAGGGGAGTAAAATGCGAGATACCCCATATCTTAAATGTAAAAAGAGGGATAAAAGATGGTCGAAAAAGTGTTTGTTTAGCTCGTTTGCTTCGTTTTTTTATGTCATTGCTGAGGGTTGAAAAAATATTACAAGATTTTAGGTAAAGGGTCCCTAATATAGGTGAAAAATATGTGTAAAAAGTAAGTTTGCAATCATCAGTAAATCAGCGTGTTATAAAACTGCTTTTCAAAAAGTGCTTAATTGGACTTCAAAAGGGCGTTAGTAAGGGTCTTAAAGGGCACCTTTTGCAAGCCAAA